>NZ_DAMAUC010000003.1:57922-102066 GCF_032079385.1 Anaerocolumna sp. | reverse complement strand
CCCTCGCAATGATTTGTGAGCGTGGTGCCGCTATCTCCGCTTTTAAGCCCGAGCCGTTTTACACGGTACATCTCACCTGTAATGGCTTTTCCCTTATTGGTGAGAAACTCAAAGACAAGGCACAGGCTGCGGCAACTCTAAAGGCTTGTGACGGTCAAGATGTACTCATCGAAAGTGTGGAGCAAAAGGAAAAATCGGAAAAGCCCTCAAAGCTCTATGACCTCACCACCTTACAGCGTGAAGCCAATAAGCTGTTAGGCTTTACCGCCGAGCAGACCTTACAGTATGCACAGAGCCTTTATGAAAAGAAATACATCACCTATCCCCGAACTGACAGCCGATTTTTAACCGAGGATATGGAAAGCGGTATTCCCGTCTTAGCGAAAGCTACGGCGGCTTTTTTTATGCCCAATGCCGCCGAGTTACCTGTCAACACGGCACAGGTCATTGATAATTCCAAAGTCAGCGACCACCATGCCATTATCCCCACTATGAATACAAAGGGGCTTGATGTGCAGAGCTTGCCGCATGGAGAGCGAGAAACGCTGTTACTCCTTGTCGTTCGCCTTTTGGTTGCCATAGGCGATACCCACCGATACAGCGAAACGGTTATCACTGCAAAATGCGGTGAGTCCGTTTTTACTGCCAAAGGGAAAACCGTTCTTCAAGACGGTTTTAAGGCGGTGCAAAAGTTCTATAAGGGCGAGCAGGAAAAAGAGGATAAAGATAAAGACCAAGCCCTGCCAAGCATTGACCAGGGCGAAGTCTTTACCGCAAAGGCTGAAATAAAAGAGGGTAAAACCTCACCCCCCAAGCCTTTTACAGACGATACACTGCTGTCCTCTATGGAAAATGCCAACAAAGCGGAAACCGATGCCGAGCGTAAAGGCATTGGCACTCCGGCAACCCGTGCAGGCATTTTGGAAAAGCTGATTAAGTCGGGGCTTGCAGAGCGTAAGGGCGATAAAAAGACCAAGTATTTTACCGCCACCCACAAAGGCACAGCCTTAATCACCGTACTGCCCGAACAGGTGCAATCCCCCTTGATGACAGCAGAATGGGAAGAAAAGCTGAAACTTATAGAGCGTGGGGAGCTGTCAGCCGATGGCTTTTTATCGGAGATTGTAAGCATGACCACCGCCCTTGTAAAGACCTATGAAATGATTAAGGGAGCAGACACCCTCTTTCCGTCTGACCGTGAGAGTGTAGGCAAATGCCCGCGCTGTGGCGGTGCAGTTACCGAAAATAAAAAGGGCTTTTGCTGCTCTGATAAGGCTTGCGGCTTTGCCATTTGGAAAGAAAACCGCTTTTTCACGGCAAAGAAAAAAACCGTAACAAAGGTGATTGTTACAGAGCTTTTGAAAAATGGGAAAGTACCGCTGAAAGGCTGCTATTCCGAAAAGACAGGCAAGACCTATGACTGTGTTGTTGTTCTTGATGATACGGGCGGTCAGTTTGTGAATTTCAAGATGGAGTTTGGGGCGAAGAAGAAATAGAAACAATGTAACAACATTGACGATTTCTTGGTAGTCTATAGCAGTTGTATTATGGTATAATGAAACAAAAACAAATTAGTGGTGGTGAATAATATGAAGGAATTTGATGACTACGAATATTCAACAATGATATGTGATTTAATACACGATATGGAGTATATCGAAAAATCCAATAGGGGTAAAGTAGCTACTATTCGCCAATATGCCGAGGTGGTAGTTAGAAAAATACTGAATATTGGAAGTGATACTCAATTAACTTTAGGACAAGTAGGTTATAAGAAAAGTTTCTTAGACAAGATTGAACTTTTAGAAGAAAAATTAGGTCGCAAATTGTTGGATTGCATAGAAAAGATACGCCCAACGGGAAACGATGGAACTCACACACAATATACAGAATCCTTCACCGATACACAAGTCGCTGAACTTGAAGATGCATTACTGGATTTATATTCTATTCTGTTTCTGAAGTTCTTTACTTCCGTAAAAATTGATTTGTGCTTCAATCCTCATGTTCTAAGCCTATTTTCATTGCTACCGCCTGTGGTAAGAGAAAAAACATGGCAATATCTGTATGAGCTGGATAACAATAATATTATAGTAGCTGACAAGTTATGCTTGTCAATTATTAAAACTCATGGTAAAGATAGTGCTTTTGCTTGGCTTGAAGAAAATCGTACTCAATTAGAGAGTATTCCTTATCCTACAGAAGCCGAGAAACATAGTTATTTGATTGCACACCGTGATCTTCACGACCCATCTCAATCAATATTTACTTTAAATTTTGATGGGCATGACAATATCTACGACTTGTTGAAATGTAAAACTGAAGATAAGTCTACCTCTATTAATGAGAGTGGTAAGCTATACAGCAATTTTGAAGAAGCTATTTCACACTATCAAAAGCAAATTAATTTATATTACTTATATGATTTGTTTAACGGAAATGAAGAATTGACTGAGATTAACGCCCTTGTTCAATTTGCGTATATCGGGAGAATACCTACACTTTGAATTGCAAATGTAAAACACATAAAGAAAAGCACTTTTGAGAAAATCAAGAGTGCTTTTTTCATGCCCAAAACAGAAAGGAGTACCCCTTATGGCAGAGAAACAAAACCCAAAAGAACGGTTAAAGGAAATAACTGACAGCATTGAAACAGGCATAAAGGAGCTTTTTGAGAGTGACAAATACAAGAGCTATCTTCAGACCATGAGCCGCTTTCACAAATATTCTCTTAACAACACTATGCTTATATCCATGCAAAAACCCGATGCAACTCTCGTTGCAGGCTTTAACAAATGGCGTGATGGATTTTCCCGTTATGTCAAAAAGGGCGAAAAGGGCATTAAAATCATTGCCCCCACCCCATACAAAATCAAAGAGGAACGAGAAAAACTCGACCCACAGACGAAAGCACCTATCCTTGATGCAAGCGGCAAGGTGCAGACCGAGGAAGTGGAAATTCAGATACCCATATTTCGTGTGGTATCGGTGTTTGATGTTTCGCAAACAGAGGGTGAACCGCTACCCACCCTTGCAAGCAATCTGACAGGTAATGTGGAGCAGTTTGAGATATTTATGGAAGCGGTGAAACGCACCGCACCTGTTCCCATTGAAATCAAGCCGATGTCTGAGGATACGGACGGTTACTATCACATCGAGGATAAGAGAATTGCAATCCGTGATGGTATGAGCGAGGTGCAGACCATTTCTGCCGCCATTCACGAAGTCGCACATTCTCTCTTGCATAACCGAGAAGTGGAAAAGGAATTGCAAGCACAGCAGGGCGAAAGCAAAAAGCCCATTAAACCCAAAGACCGCAACACCGAGGAAGTTGAAGCCGAAAGTATTTCCTTTGCCGTTTGCAGTTATTACGGCATACAGACCGCCGAGAACAGCTTGGGCTATATCGCTACTTGGAGCAAGGGCAAGGAGCTTGCCGAGCTTAGAGCTTCTCTTGAAACCATAAATAAGACCTCATCGGAGCTGATAAGCGGTATTGATACTCACTTTGCCGAGATTATCAAAGAGCGTGGCATGGATATTGCCACAGAAACACCTGCATTGGAGCAAGCCCATGACATCGGCAAAACTGAAATTACCGAGGGCAGCTCTAACATTGAGGTTGAGGGGCATATCGGCACTTGGTATGTGATTGATACCGACAAGATAAATGGCACTGCATATTTTCTTCTTGAACATGAGGAACATGGCGATGAAGCCGCCTGCGTGATTGTAGACAGCGATGGAAAACTTGTCTTAGAAGATGTTTGGAATGGCTTTGATGACCTCAAAGAGTATTTTGACAGCCACTTGTCTGTGGCAAATACAGAAAAAACCCCTTTGCCCGAGCCGCCTGCCCCGGAACACAGCCACCCCATGCCCGACCCCGATGTAAGCATTGCAGACCGCAATGCCTATGGCTATCTCTCTGATGAGCTGCTACCTCTCTCAAAGGAAAGAGCAGCCGAACTGTTTGAACAGGATTTGACGGTGTATCTGCTTTATGAGGACAATACCGAAGCAATGGCTTTTGACCGTGAGGATATCGACAATCATAACGGTTTGTTTGGCATTGAAAAAGCCGACTGGCTTGCTCTGCAAGAATATGAAGAAATGAAAGGTGATGGCAAGCTCTCGCCCGAAATGAGCGAACAGCTCTTTTTAGAACACAGCAAAGATGCCTTTGCCATTTATCAGCTCAAAGACGGTGATGAGCTTAGAGATTACCGCTTTGAAGGACTGGACTGGCTAAAGAGCCGTGAACTTTTGGTGGAGCGTGACAACTACAATTTTGTATATACCGAGCCGTTTACACAGTATGCCAATCAAAGGGATAGGCTTGAGGAAATATGGGAGCGTTTTAACAATGACCACCCTGCGGATTTCAAAGGTCATTCCTTATCGGTCAGCGATATCGTTGCAATCAAGCAAAATGGTGTTGTAACATACCATTACTGTGACAGCTACGATTTTAAGGAACTGTCAAAGTTTGCGGAGCCTGCACCTATTGTGCCGGATAACTTCCTTACAGGCGAAAAAGTGGAAACCCCTCGAGGTAGTTTTTCTCTTGCCGATATGACAAAGGAGCAGATGGCGGCGGCAGGCTATGGCTACCACCACAGCTCTGATGACGGTGCATATCACATTATGGGCAATGGCACTCGTGCCTTTGCCATCAGAAATGAGGATAACCCCCTCCGTGCTGCTGAAATGTCCACCGAGCAAAACTACAATCAGATTGACGGTATCTTAAACAATCAGCCCACCGTGGCACAGCTTGAGGAAGATGCCAAAAGCGGCAAGCCTATCTCCCTTATGGATTTGCTTGATGCCACACGCAGAGAAGAAAAACAGTCGGTCATGGAACAGCTTAAAACAAAGCCGTTGCAGGAAAAAGAGAAATTAAAAAAAGCACCCTCAGTCGGTGCAGAAATGGAGCGATGATTATGAGCAGATTTACAGTAGAAGAAAGTAATTTGATGTGCATTTACAATACAGGCTCAAGGACAGATTTGCTGTCCGAGCTTAAAGAAATGCAAAGCCACCTTGCAGCAGATGAAACAGAACTACTTACCCTCACCAAGACGGTTATGGATAAGCTGTCAGCTATGAGTGATGAGGAATTTGAAAGCCTTTCGGGTGAGCTTATTCCCGATTTTGAGTAGGCGAAAGCCTACTCATCTTAAGTGCTTTTACTTCTGAAATCTTTATGATATAATTTAATGTGAAGATTTTAGGAGGATAACTATGGACTGTCAAATTTTATTAAACAATTTTTTGTCTTGGTGGAATACAAATGCTGCCACTGTCATTTCAATAATCTTGTCTGGCATTATATCTGTTTTAATTTCACATATCTATTTTCATATAACGAATAGAAATGGGTTGTGTATGAATGTAATTCTGCCGACAATGGAGATACTTGAACATGAGAATTCCCCAAGTGTATTTTACAAGATTAAACCATACTCTAAAAATTATTATCTAAAATATATGCGAAAGCATGAGCGTGAAGCATGGAGCAGTTTGTTTTTAGCCTATGGAGATGTGAAAACATATAAAGAACAAAACGCCACGGAAAATGCCATTTCTTCATATTTTGAGTACAAATTGCAACAAAGCGGAATTGAAAAATGCGAAGTTCCGATACGAGATGAGGAAGGCACCGAAGTTGATACATACGAAAACTATCTTCACATAGAGATGAGCGAAATATGCTACCGCCAAAACTTAAATAATGTTTTAAAGAAATATGACGTTGACTATCAAGAGGAAGAGTGTTCCACTGCTTTAATTGAATTTTTTAATTGGTGTTGTGACAAAGTATATGATGGCATTAGAATAGATTACTTTAAAGATTATTCCTTAGCAGAAGTAGTCAAACGTTCAAAAGTAACAGCCGAGTGGAATGAAAAATTTGATTTAGCAAATGACGCAAAGAAAAAGTTTTTAACCCTTGGTATTTGTAAAAAAATAAATCGTACTATAAAAGAGGTTGGATAGCCTAGCTTCTTTTTATTTTTTATAAGGAGGATAATCATGCCAACAAAAGCACAAACCTATGCCGACCTTGCCGAGCAAACGGCACAGCGTTTAACAAGCAGCCTTGCGAACTGGACAGGGTTTCTTGGTACGGTGGGGCGGCTATATAAGTACCCTTACCATGAACAGCTTATGATTTACACACAAAGACCCGATGCAACGGCTTGTGCAGATTATGAGCTGTGGAATGACAAGATGAACAGATTTGTTCGCCGTGGCTCTACGGGCATTGCCCTGCTTGACCCCACAGGCGATACCCCAAAACTAAAATATGTATTTGATGTGTCTGATACGGGCGGCCGAGAAAATTCTCGCCGCCCTTTCCTTTGGGAAATGAGGGATTATCACGAACAGTCGATTTTAGAAATGCTCGAGGATAAATTCGGTGTGTACAGCGATAACCTCACAGACGGGTTTTACAACATTGCCAATGATTTGGCGAAAGAGTATTATGTTAATCACAAAGAGGAAATACCCTACTTTGCAGAAAACAGTTTTTTAGATGACTATGACGAAGACAATCTTCGTATCGCTTTTGAAAATGCCGCCACCGTCAGTATAGCCTATACCCTTATGCAACGATGTGGGCTTTATACTGAAAGCTACTTCGACCATGAGGATTTTCTACCTATCTTCGACTTTAATACCTCTGCTGCTGTCAGCCTTTTGGGTACGGCAGTCAGCGAACAAAGTGAGCAGGTATTCAGACAAATATCACTCACCATAATCAAAACAGAACGTGAAAGGAGCAACGAGCATGAGCAACTTAACTTACAGCAAGAACGGGGATTATCTGATACCCAACATCACACTGACAGAACAGCCGACACAGCCCCTCGGGAAATACGGCAGAATGAGGAAAACCTATCTGGAGAAACACCGCAAAGCTCTGTTCAACCATCTGTTACTGAACGAGAAGCTGCAAGCTCATCTACTGGAAATCGACCAAACAGCCAACCGCCGATTGGAGCAGATAATGACAGACTTGCAGAAAGTGCAGACACCACCCGACAAGATGACGCAGCAGATGCAGTGGGTAGGTCACATGAACAACCTCAAAGCCCAAGCGGAGGAACTGATACTGACGGAACTTATTTACAGCTAACCCTATTCCCCACAGAACAAGAGCAGATACAAAGAATAGCAGACAGACAAGAGCGTGTAGAAACGCAAAGTCAGTCTGCTTTTTCTATTTCACACAGCGAAATCGAATATGAGTTACAGCGTGGCACAGGCACTCAAGGCGGTAAATTTCGTGTCTATGACTTTTACAAGAAAAGCCCTACCGAAAAAGCGGCTGTTGACTTTATAAAAAATGAGTTTGGGTGGTACGGACACAGCCATACTTTTCAAGATGGCTCAAGAGGGTTTATTGACTATCAGCCCTCGAAAGGCATGATGATAAGCCACTATGATACAGACAAAAAAAGCACACTTAAATGGACAGAAATAGAAAAATATCTCCGTGCATTGGTTGCTACTGACAGATATTTAACAGCCGAGGAAAAAGCTCAATATGAGGAACAGCAGCTTGCCGCTGTTGGACTTGATGAGACTGTACCTTTAGCAGAGCCGCCGCAGGCTATGTGGCAAGAAACTACCGACACTGTGCAAGCAGCTCCCTCTGTCACTCCAACGGAAATTACCCAATCTGACATTGAAGCAGCCCTGCTCCAATGGAACGGTGGCGAGGACAGCAAAGCTCGATTGCTTGCATATATGCAGGCACACAGCCGAGAGCGTGGCACTGCCTACTGGCTGAAAAATGAATACGGCGGTAATCTCCCTGCCTTTACCGTTTCCAAAGGCGATTTATCCCTTGAGCTGTCTTGGACAAAGGTACAAAGGCATATCGGTCAGCTTGTTCTGCAAAACAGATTTTTTGTGAATGACGAAACCCAAAGGTACACCGTGGAGCAGACCTCCGATGCGTGGGAACAGCCTTTCATTATCCGTGATAACACAATTCCCGATGATGATATGGACAGATACCACCATACAGAGGATACCTACCTTACCTACGATACTGAAGAAGAAGCCCAAACAGTAGCCGACCGCTTAAACGGAACAAAGCCAAGAGCCGAAGAAAATATACAGCAAAATACGGCAGAGCTAACCTTAGAAATGTACGACACCGAAAACACCGACCTGTTTCAAGTGAAAAAGGGCAGTTATTTAGCAACGGTTGAGGTCAATGCCCCCAAAGAAATATGGGTGCGTTTTGCAGGCAGTGGGCTTGTTCCAAATAAGGACAGCGAACAGCGGTTATTGTTTGAAACAGACGGTAACAACTGGAACAGGTTTATTATCCCCGACACATACGGCAACAAATCCAACAACATCAAAGCAGAGGATGTGCTTACTCCCAAGGAATACAAAACCATGCAGACGGTTGTGCAAAATATTATCCCTGCCGGAGAAAAGCAAATCGAAACTGCACCTATCCCCTACGCTAAAGGCGATACCGTCTATCTTGAAAACGGTACGCCTTTTTTGGTTGAGGCCATTACCGACCATCAAGTTACCCTGCGTGACCCCTCTTTGTTTTATCCTGTGCTGAGAGCCGAAAGCCGTGAGAGCTTTTTACAGCTTTTAGAGTATTACTCACAGCCCGAAAAACCACAGGAAAAAGCCGAGGACTTCCGCATTACCGATACCCACTTAGGCGAGGGCAGCAAGCGTGAAAAGTATCAGCGTAATGTTGCCGCTATCACTGCCTTGCAAACCATTGAAAGAGAAAACCGTCCTGCCACCAAAGAGGAACAGGAAACCCTTTCTCAGTATGTCGGTTGGGGCGGCTTGCCCGAAGTCTTTGATGAAAGCAAAGACTTCGGGCATGGTGAATACTTGCAGTTAAAAGACCTCTTGACCGAGGACGAGTACGAAATGGCAAGAGCCAGTACGCTGAACGCTCACTACACCTCTCCAACGGTCATCAAGGCAATTTACGATGCGGTGGAGCAAATGGGCTTTAAAAGCGGAAACATCTTAGAGCCTGCCTGCGGAACGGGCAATTTCTTTGGTATGCTACCCGACGGTATGCAAGGCTCAAACCTCTATGGTGTGGAGCTTGATAGTATCACAGGCAGGATTGCAAAACAGCTTTATCCCTCTGCCAATATCTCTATAACAGGCTTTGAGAAAACCGACCTGCCCGACAACTTTTTTGACCTTGCAATCGGCAATGTACCCTTTGGCAACTACAAGCTCACCGAGAAACGCTATGATAGCCAAAACTTCCTTATTCACGATCATTTCTTTGCAAAGGCTTTGGATAAAGTCCGTCCGGGCGGTATCGTTGCCTTTGTCACCTCTAAGGGAACAATGGACAAGAAAAATCCCGAGGTCAGACGATACCTTGCACAGAGGGCTGAACTGCTCGGAGCAATCAGACTGCCAAACAACACATTTGCCAAAAATGCAGGAACAGAAGTCACCAGTGATATTATCTTCCTGCAAAAGCGTGACAGACCGATTGATGTGGATAGGGATTGGATACATCTTGGGCTTAATGAAAATGACATCACCCTAAACAGCTACTTTGCAGACCACCCGGGCATGATACTCGGCAACATGGAAATGGTCAGCGGTCAGTTTGGGGAAGAAAGTGCCTGTGTTCCCATAGAGGGTGCAGACCTCTCTGAGCAGTTAAAGGCGGCTGTCTTGAATGTGGAGGGCGAAATCAGCGAAGCGGATCTGCCCGACTTGGAAATATCGGAGCAAGTGTCTATCCCTGCCGACCCCAATGTGAAAAACCACACCTATGCCCTTGTGGACGGTGAGGTTTACTTCCGTGAAAACTCACGCATGGTAAAGCCTGCCCTAAACCAAACCGCAAAAGAACGCATTACAGGGCTTGTGGAGCTGCGTGAGTGTGTAAATGACCTTATCTATTATCAGCTTGAGGACTTTAGCGATGAAGTTATCAAAGCCGAACAGGTCAAATTAAATCAGCTCTATGACAGGTTTACCGCAAAATATGGACTGATTAACAGCCGTGGCAATTCCATTGCCTTTAGTGAGGACAATTCCTACTATCTCCTTTGCTCTCTTGAAGATGTGGATGAGGACGGCAATCTCAAAGCCAAAGCGGATATGTTCACCAAACGGACGATTAAGAAATCCACTAAAATCACAAGCGTGGATACCCCCTCTGAAGCCCTTGCTGTTTCCATTGCCGAAAAAGCAAAGGTAGATATGTCTTTTATGGCAGAGCTGACAGGGCTATCTGAAGAAGAAATCGCAACACAGCTTAAAGGTGTCATCTTCCGTGTTCCCGAGCTGTACAGCACCGATGCACCGCCCCACTATGTCACCGCTGACGAATATCTATCGGGCAATGTGCGTGAAAAACTGCGTACCGCCGAGCTTGCCGCCCGAACACCTGAGGAATACAAGGTCAATGTTGAAGCCCTGCAAATGGCACAGCCCAAAGACTTAGATGCAAGCGAAATTGAGGTGCGAATTGGCAGCACATGGATTGATAAAGAGTATATGCAGGAGTTTATGTATGAACTCTTTGATACCCCATACCGCAATCAAGGCACGATAAAGGTCAATTACTCCAACTTCACCGCTGAGTGGAGCGTAACAGCCAAAAACTCCATCAGCTATGATGATGTTGCCGCCTATGCTACCTACGGTACTGCCCGAGCCAATGCCTACAAGATATTTGAGGATACTCTAAATCTGCGTGATGTGCGCATCTATGACACCAAAATCGAACCGGACGGAAAGGAAATTCGTGTCCTCAATATAAAAGAAACCGAAGCGGCACAGCAAAAACAACAGCTTATCAAGGACGGATTTAAGGATTGGATTTTCCGAGATGCCGACAGGCGGCAGACCCTTGTTAAGCTCTACAACGAGCGTTTCAACTCCGTAAGACCTCGTGAATACGATGGCAGCCATATCAATTTTGTGGGCATGAACCCACAAATAAAGCTCCGAGAACATCAAATAAATGCCATTGCCCACATTCTCTACGGCAACAACACCCTGCTTGCACACGAAGTAGGTGCAGGCAAAACATTTGAAATGATTGCAGGGGTAATGGAAAGCAAACGGCTTGGGCTTTGTCAAAAACCGCTTTTCGCCGTACCAAACCACCTTACTGAGCAGTGGGCAAGCGAGTTTCTAAGGCTTTACCCTGCCGCCAATATCTTGGTGGCCACGAAGAAAGACTTTGAAACGAAAAACCGCAAGAAGTTTTGTGCGAGGATTGCCACAGGCGAATACGATGCGGTCATTATCGGACACAGCCAGTTTGAGCGTATCCCTGTTTCTCTTGAACGGCAGGAACGCTTACTCCGTGAACAGATTAGTGATATTGAGCAAGGCATACGAGAAGTCAAGGCAAGCGGCGGCGAGGGCTTTACCGTCAAGCAGTTTGAACGCACTAAAAAAGGGCTGATTGAACGGTTAAAGAAGCTCGAAGCAAGAGAACGCAAAGACAGCGTTGTTACCTTTGAGCAGTTAGGTGTAGACAGGCTCTATGTGGATGAAGCCCACAGCTACAAAAATCTCTTTACATTTACCAAAATGCGAAATGTGGCAGGGCTTTCTACCTCCGATGCTCAAAAATCAAGCGATATGTTTCTAAAGTGCCGTTACATGGACGAGCTGACAGGCGGCAAAGGCACAGTGTTTGCCACAGGCACTCCCGTGAGCAATTCAATGGTGGAGCTGTACACCATGCAGCGGTATTTGCAGTATGACACCCTCAGAGAAAAAGGACTTCTCCACTTTGATGCGTGGGCTTCTACCTTTGGCGAAACCGTCACACAAAATGAGCTTGCCCCCGAGGGCAAGGGCTACCGCCCACGCACAAGGTTTTCACGTTTTTTCAATCTGCCCGAGCTTATGTCCATGTTCAAGGAAGTTGCCGACATCAAGACCGCCGATGAGCTGAACTTGCCGACCCCCGAGGTTATCTATGAAACAGTAGTTGCAAAGCCCACAGAAATACAGCAGGAATTGGTGCAGGAGCTTTCGGAACGAGCCGCCAAAATACACAATGACCGCATAGACCCCTCTATTGACAATATGCTGAAAGTGACCTCAGACGGGCGAAAATTAGGGCTTGACCAACGAGTAATCAACCCCATGCTGCCCGATGATGAGGGCAGTAAGGTGAACACCTGTGTAGGTAATATCCTGCGTATATGGGAGGACGGTAAGGGCGATAAACTGACACAGCTACTGTTCTGCGACCTGTCCACCCCCAAAGGCAGACCGCAAGCCGATAAGGTAGCAAAGGCAGGCGGCAGTGCAATCAATGGTGTGGAACTCCATGCCCTTGAAGATGCTCTCCCTGATGATGTAACAGCCCCACAAGCCGCTTTTAGCATTTATGAGGATATACGAGAGAAGCTCATCGCAAAGGGTGTGCCTGCCGCCGAGGTAGCCTTTATCCATGAAGCCAATACTGATACACGAAAAAAAGAGCTGTTTGCAAAGGTGCGTAACGGTGATGTCCGTGTTCTGCTTGGCAGTACCGCAAAATGCGGTGCCGGCATGAATGTGCAAGACCGCCTTGTGGCTCTCCATGACCTTGATTGTCCGTGGCGTCCGGGGGATTTAACCCAACGCTCGGGCAGAATTATCCGTCAAGGCAACAGCAACGAGCAAGTAAAAATCTTCCGCTATGTCACCGAGGACACCTTTGATGCCTACCTTTGGCAGACGGTGGAAAATAAGCAGAAATTCATCAGTCAGATAATGACCTCAAAATCTCCTGTCCGTTCCTGTGAGGACATAGACGAAGCCGCACTCTCTTATGCGGAAATCAAGGCTCTGTGTGCAGGAAATCCCTTGATAAAGGAAAAAATGGACTTGGATATTGAGGTAGCAAAGCTGAAGCTCTTAAAAGCCAACCACCAAAGCACAAAATACCGCTTGGAAGATAACCTGCTAAAACATTTCCCCGAAAGCATTGAAAGGCATAAGGGCTATATTAAAGGCTTTGAACAGGACATTGTGACACTGACAGAGCATACCCCAAAAGTGTTACAAGGTGAGCTGTCTAAAGATGATTTTAAAATCACTATCAAGGGCGATACCCTCACCGATAAAGACAATGCAGGGGCGGCAATCCTCGAAGCCTGCAAAGAGATAAAGAACAGTGAGCCTGTGGAAATCGGCAGTTACAAAGGCTTTACCATGTATTTAAGCTATACTGCCTTTGGCAACGAACATACCCTTACGCTGAAAGGAGCGATGAGCCACACAGCAAAGCTCGGGCTTGATGCAAGGGGCAACCTCACTCGTATCGACAATGCTCTAAACAATATGCCACAGCGGTTGCAATCGGTGCAAAAGGAACTTGAAAACCTCTATAATCAGCAGGCGGCGGCAAAGGTTGAGGTGCAAAAGCCGTTTATGCAGGAGCAGGAGCTAAAGGATAAAACCGCACGGCTCGCCGTTCTCGACAGAGAGCTGAATATGAGTGCCATGCGTTCTGCCTCCTCGAGAGATACGGCAATGGTATCTAAGCAGGCTCGACCATCCATACTGGACAGCTTAAAACAACAGCAACCAAAATCCGCAATACCACCTAAAAAATCTAAGATGGAAAGAGAGGAACGGTGATGGCAAACAGACAGAGAAATATCCGTATTCAGCTTAGAGTGACGGAACAGGAAAAAGAGCTGATTGAGCAGAAAATGCAGGAGCTTGGCACAAAGAACACCGAAGCCTATTTACGCAAAATGGCGATTGACGGGCTTATCATTCACCTTGATACCGCCGATGTGAGGGAGCTTGTAAGGGTGCTGCGAGTAACGAGCAACAGCCTTAATCAGCTTACCAAACGGGTGCATGAAACAGGCAGTATTTACGGTGAGGACATCGAGGATTTGCGAAAAAGCTATGACAGGCTTTGGAGTGCCGCCGAGGAAATCATGCTCAGATTGGCAGCGATTTGAGATGACAAGATAGACACTTTCCCTTTCTTCTGCTACGATAAATACACAAGAGATATGGAGGGGTGCTTATGAAAATATTACTTAAAATCGTGTTGCTGCCAATCACTTTGGCACTGAATATCCTGCTTGGAATATCAAAGTTTGTGCTTGTGTTCGGCGGTGGGATTTTAGGTATTCTGTCCTTTGTCCTGTTTGCCCTCGGTATCGGTACAATTATCGTGGCCGGCTTTTTACAGGCAATACCTGCTTTTATCGCAGGCTACCTCATCAGTCCGTGGGGCTTGCCGATGATGGGAGCGTGGATAATTGCAAGAGTGGAATACTTCAATGACTGGCTGAAAGGTATTTAGCCTTAGAAATGGTTAGGGGGCGGTAGCATTTGTGTGCTATCGCCCCTTAATTGCCGCATAGTAGGAGTGTCACCGTAAAGCAAGGGCGGCGAAGTCCGTTTATCTCGACCCTTGCTTTATGGTGGCACTTCTGCTTTTTCGTTTAAAAGCTGTTGATGAATTTTACAGAGATGCGTGGTATAATTTTAATAATATTTAAGGTAAAGGAGGTATGTTGATATGAAATCAATTCTAATTGGAAACGGAATTAATATTCAATTTGGCGGCAAAGCATATGCTAATGAATTTATTATGAAACGAATAAAATTTCGAGCTAAATTAGGTTCTTACGATGCACTATTCGGAAACACATTAACTGGAGAAGAAATAGTCAACATTTTTAATGATTTTGCCAAATTAGCAAACGATATTCGTAAAAATGAATATGATGAATATGTATCAGATGATGAAACACAATACGCCCTAAAAGATTTTAAGAAAAGATACACAGAAAATGTCCATAACTCACATGAAGTTATGCTTGAAGATTGGTTTTTTCTCTTACATTTATTTTTTCTGAAAAATATAGATTTGCAGAGCGAAAGAATTTCTGCAATACAAGGATTTGAAAGACTTATACTTGATGCCATTTATAATAGCGGAAAAATTCAAGAATTGTATCTGAAAATGCCGAAAAAAGCTAAACGATTTTTTAATAGTTTTGATTGTTTGTTTACACTCAACTACGATAATAATGTTGAAAGTCTTATTAAAAGAGGAGTTTTTCATCTACACGGTGATTATTCTATTCTCGCCAATAGCGAAAACCCAAACAATGTCCAAGGGTATATAAGAACACAGGCAGGTACAACCATTGTTGTCAAAGGCATGGAGCATTGTCATTGTAACGCATTATTAAATTACAGCGGCAGGCTGAAATACAAGATAGCAAAACAGTTTGAAGATTTGCTCGAAGCATCAGAGGCATTTTCATTCCGATATGAAAATGACAGTATGTTTGTTCGTGACCTTAATGCTTTAAAAGCACAAAAACCATTTGAATATGAAATGATAATGACCAAAATAAGAAACCCTAAGCTTAATATGGCAACTAATTATCATTTTAGTGATTTTGAGAAAATACAGGGAGAGCTATCTATTATAGGAATGTCACCAAATAATGATGGTCATATTTTTGATTTGATAAGTAAAAACAAAAACATAGAAAAGGTTTTATTTTACTTTTACTCCGAGAAAGAGCGACAATTTATTGAAGATACATACTCTGCCGAGTTATTTGAATGCCACAGTGTACAGGAACTCTGGGAAACATTAGATTGCGTGACTCCGACATATAATTGTAAATACTCTATCCCATCTGAAATTGATAATTTTATTTCATGCTGCAATGCACTTTCAGGGGATACAACGACAAAAGAACGCATATTAGCTGAGATTGCCGCTACACCACAGTTTGAGATGGATAGATTGTGTAACCTTGTTAAAGAGGATATGATGATACGCAACCCCGACCACAAGCCTACTAATGAAGCTGATTTCTTTAAATCAGTGTCCAGTATAAGCTACATTGCTTTACAAGAAGGTGTATTACCATCCACATTACAGTTAATATGTATTATGAACTTTAATAAGATGAAATTTTGATGCTATTAGTTTGAAAAGAGTTGCCGTTGGCAACTCTTTTTTCTTGCCCCAAAGGAGGTGTTATTATGGCTACCACAAGGCTAATTGCCATGCACCAAAACAAAGGAAAATCCATTGCCGATTGCCTTGCTGACCGCACCGATTATGCTAAAAATCCCGAGAAAACAAATGAGGGTGAATTGTTATCCTCCTACGAGTGCGACCCTAAAACGGTGCAGGGTGAGTTTATGCTATCTAAGCGGCAATATGATGATATAACAGGCAGACAACAGGCAAGTAATGTTATCGCCTATCAGATACGACAGTCCTTTAAGCCCGGGGAAATTACACCCGAGCTTGCAAACAAAATCGGTTATGAATTGGGCATGAGCTTCACCAAAGGCAAACACGCATTTATCGTTGCCACGCACATAGACAAATCCCATATCCATAATCATATTATTTTCAATTCCACTTCTCTTGACTGTACCAAAAAGTTTCGGGATTTTAAGAGAAGTGGCAAGGCTCTTGCCCAAATATCTGACCGCCTTTGCCTTGAAAATGAGCTTTCCATTATCGAAAATCCCAAACGCTCCAAAGGTCATTATGGTATGTGGCTTGGGGATAAAAAAGCTCCATCGCACTCTGACAAACTAAGACAGACCATAGATGAGGTGCTTGCCGGGAAGCCTAAAACCTTTAATGAGTTTTTACAGCTCATGCAGGGCGCCGGATATGAAATGAAAAGCGGTAAGCACTACTCTTTTAAGAGTGCGGAACAAAAGAAATTTATCCGACTGCGTTCTCTTGGCGAGGGCTATTCCGAAGATGAAATCAAAGCAATCATTGAGGGTAAAGCACCGCAAAGAGAAGTTAAAAAGTCCTCTGCCAAACAACCGAAAAGACAAGAAAAATCCGTTAATCTCCTTGTGGATATTCAGACAAAATTACAGCAAGGCAAGGGCAAAGGCTATGAGCAGTGGGCAAAGATTTTCAACCTAAAGCAGATGGCACAGACCGTTAATTTCCTGCAAGAGCATAAGCTCCTTGCCTATACCGATTTAGAGGAAAATGCGAAGAAATGCACCGCTACTTTCGATGAGCTGAACATACAAATTAAGACCGCTGAAAAGCGTATTGCTGAAATACAGGCTCTTAAAAAGCATATCTTCAACTATGCCAAAACCCGAGATATTTACACCGACTACCGCAATGTAGGCTACTCTAAAAAGTTTTACGAGGAACACCGTGCCGAGCTTACCTTGCATAAGGCGGCAAAGGCAGCTTTTGAGGAACTGGGTGTAAAAAAGCTCCCTACAATTAAAGCACTGCAAGCTGAATGTGATGAGCTGTTTTCCGTAAAAAATAAGGCTTACAGCAAGTACCATGCCGCAAGAAAAGAAATGCAAGATATTCTGACCGCAAAGGCAAATATCGACCGCCTTTTGGGAATGGAACAAGAACAAAAGGCAAAAGAAAAATTACAGGATCAGCGTTAAGCTACCCTGTGATTTTACAGCACCATTTATGGGGCGTAGTACGATGATTTATCATCGTTTCAGTGGGGATTGGGGATACTCCCCAACAAGCAAAAGCATACGGTGGTCACCCGTATGCCCTGCTTGCCATTTTTGTTCGCAAACAATATCCGCATCCTTTACAGTGTGATTTACTTTTACTATCATGGTTATAATAGGTAGTAGAAACTACTGGTACATAAACACCAAAAATTAGAAAGGGCTGATACAAATGCTGACCTTTGAAAAGGTTTTAGAGGTATTCAAAGATTATTTAGAAAAAGACACTATTTGTGAGGTGGTACACACAAAGCAAGGCTATACCGTTATGTATTGGGACGGCAAAGGCGAAGAATGGTATAGTATTGATTACTGTAAAACCCCCGAAGATATGATTGAGGTATTGTTAAATGGCTATTCCGATTACTTAGAACAAGGCTACACACACAACCACCGGAATTTAACCGATGATGAGCGTTTAGAAATTGACAATACTTGCAATGCTCTAAGGCAAAAATGTAATAGTTAGACAAAGCCAAAGGCACGGAACAAGAGGACATTACTCCTCCATATCCCGTGCCTTTAACACGCCTTGTATCGCCCATTGTACCACCGTCAATTCTTTATCACTAAGTGAGTTAAGTGCAAAGTCAATCTGACTGCGTAAATCACTCTTACTATCCTCAGTATTTGGGTAAAAAAATTGGTCAACAGAAATATCAAGCAAGGTCATTAGCTGATAAAAAGTATTAAGCCTTGGGTGTTGCCCTCTGTTCTCTATGTACATTACATTTCGTGGAGAACGGTCAACAAGCTGTGCCAGTTGTTCCTGTGTCCACCCCTTTGCTTCTCTTGCTGATTTTATCGCTTTGCCGATGGGACGAAAATCAAGTTTTCTTTCGTCTTGGTACATTCTAATATCACCCCTTATCATTATACATTTCAGGTAGTAATATTTGAACGAAGTGTAATTTGATGAATAGTACAGTTTGATTTCATGTTCATATAAACAATCTTGCTATTATTTAATATTCCTTTTAATTAACAGATTGATATAAAATTTTTAATTATATCAACCCTTTCAAAAGAGGACAAGAAAGTGAAGAATGTATTAACTCCCGTATATAGCAGCTATATCATGTATTCTACGTTTCATCTCTGTACGGATATGCAACGGCTCTAAGCACTCACATTTATCTCCATAACTGAGAAGAATATTGTAGTAGTAATCGTTCTCTTTGAAAGGAAAGTTGACAATGTAATGCTCATTTCCATCGGGAGAAAAATCTTCATAAGAGCAAAAATCAAGAACCATATCCATCACAGATTTATGAATACGGATTTTAATTTTTGTTTGCATCGTTTCCCAAATTTCTGCAAAGTCTAAAATTGGCTTTTGATAATCTCGTGGTATAAAAGTTTCTTCTTGTATTTGTAGGTTTGACATACGAGATAGTCTGAATAGACGATAATCATTTCTTTTATTGCAATACCCTTGTAGATACCAATGACTACTTTTTAATACAAGCTGATACGGCTCGACTGTTCGCACAGATTTATTTCCGTGGTGGGCTATATATTCAAAGGTCAGTAGCTTGCTTTCCTGCAAAGCTGCTTTGACAATTTCTAAATATGGTTGTATGTTGCTATTGCCCATCCACGGACTTAAGTCTATACATATCTGATTTACTTTTAATTCAATGTCTTTTGCTCTGTCAGCAGGAATAAAACTCTTGACTTTTGCAAGAGCGTTTACCAGTTCCTCACCTTGCATCATATTGGCAAAATTGGAAAGCCCCACCAAGATAGCAGAAAGGTCGGCAGTCGAAAAAACCTTTTTATCAACTTTGTATTTCTCCATGATTTCAAAACCGCCGCCCACACCAGGTGTTGAACGAATAGGAATACCCGCCATGTTGATAGTGTCTACATCACGGTAAATTGTGCGAGGCGAAACTTCAAACATATCTGCTAACTCCTGTGCACCAATACGCTCTTTATCAAGGAGTATCATAATAATACTAACAAGCCTATCTACTTTCATTTGATTGCCGCCTTTCTAATTTCTTTTGATTACTTTAGATTGTTGTCATACTGCTGTCAACAATTACATGATACAATAAAAAAGAAAACAAATCAAGCAACGCATCAGGAGGATAAAACTATGCAGAAAAAAGCATTAGTAATAATCGACATTCAAAATGATATTACAAAGAATTACAAGGAAATTATCGAAAATATCAACAAAGCAGTCGATTGGGCGGTCACTAATGATATTCATGTTGTTTATATTAGGCATGAAAATTTATCAGACGGCACAAGAACTTTTAAGCCCAATACACATGGGGCTGAATTGGTTTCAGATATGAAATTGGTATCAAACAATATTTTCACAAAATGCAAAGGAAACGCATTAACCAGTGAGGAGTTCGTTGGCTTTATTCGTAATAATGAGATATATAATTTTTATATAGCGGGAGCAGATGCTGTTGCTTGTGTTAAATCGACCTGTTACAACTTATGCAAAGCAAATTATGGCGTTAATGTCCTATCAGATTGCATTACCAGTTATGATAAAAGGAAAATTGACGAAATGCTGCGTTATTATGAAAGCAAAGGCAGTAAAATCATTAGTTTAAGTGACTTGTTGCCTAATTAACATCTTTGAAGCAAAATACTAATAATTATAAAAAATGACAATGGAGGAAATTATGATTACAATTTATGTGTATGTTCTTGATACTTTAGCCGACTGGGAACTCGGATATGTTGCTTCGGAGCTGAATTCCGCTCGCTTTTTCAAAAAAGATGCACAGAGTGTATCTCTAAAAACTGTCAGTTATTCAACAGACCCAATCCGTACAATGGGCGGACTTACAATTATGCCAGATTGCTTGATTGAGGAAATGGTTGTGAGTGAAACAAGTGTATTGCTATTGCCGGGTGCAAATACTTGGAACGACCCAAGGCATGAAGAAATTATCGAAAAAGCAGGTGAATTCCTTTCAGTAGGAGCCATGGTGGGTGCAATCTGCGGAGCCACCGCCGCGCTTGCCAATGCAGGGATTTTAGATAATCGCCCGCATACCAGTAATGGGGCAGGGTTTCTCGAAATGGTTTCTCCCAATTATAAAGGAAAAAGCTTTTATATCGACAATTCATCTGTAGCAGACAATAACCTCATTACCGCAGGTTCTACCGGTGGCTTGTTGTGGGCAAAGCAAATCATTGAACATTTGGGCGTATTTCAATCAGACACACTGGAAGCTTGGTATAACTATTTCAGTACCGGAGAGCCTGAGTATTTCTTTGCCCTCATGCAAACTTTGCCGTCTATCGATGAAAACTGATACATCTTCATCATAAATGGAATGTCATACAAATAATCTTAAAATTTGCTTGCTGCACGAAGCGGAAATAAAAAAAACCGTTGTTGTGGCAGCAGAGTAGCTATGCCTTAGACAGAATAAAGTAACCTAACGGCGGTTTTGAAGTAACAATCAAAGCCGCCGTTTTTCTTTATAAAAGTAAAACAAGGTGGGTGTATTAAAGTCGCCCTTTTAAGGATACGGCGGTATCTTTGGAGGTATCGCCGTGTTTACTTATGCTCAATCCCTTGGTAATTTATCAAAAAAAGTTTTGCTCCATTGTGGGACGATTACGGACAACCACACGAAACTACAAACTACATAGCAAGAAATAATTATGCTCATGCCCGATTGAGATTTTATGAATTTCAGTCGGGCATTTTTGCGTTTATAGACCCTCGCTGTCGTTCTCCACCGCCGTCCTTTCGATTTCAGCAAACCCCAAAATCGAAAGGATGGTACAACCATGAAAACAATAAATTTAAAAGATTATTATGCCCACATAGGCATAGATACCTATATTGATATTCCCGATGAGATATTTAACATATTTGAAGAATACCGCAAGGCAGAGCAAGCCTATCAAAGCAGGATACGCTACCACAAAGCGTATTACTCCCTTGACCGTGATGACGGCATTGAACATAGCGCCTTGTTTGTTTCCCTCTCACCCGATGAGATATACGAACGCAAGCTGACAAACGAACAGCTCCATGCTGCTATTGCCACATTGCCCGATAAGCGGGCAAAGCGGATATATGCTCACTACTTTTTAGGAATGAGCAAAACCGCTATTGCCAAAGCCGAGGGAGTAACGGAAAAGGCAATCAGAAATTCCATTGAGAGAGGTTTAACCTACATGGAACAATATTTGAAAAATAATTTGTAATCCAAGTCCGAATATGCCCTCTTTTTCTCAAGGTATATGAGAGAAAGTTTTTCTCTCATATACCAAACATTAAAACTTGTTCCTTGAAAATTTCATATACGATATTTTGAGTACATTACTTATGTGAGCCGAAAGGCAAAGCGACTTAACAGACATCGCCAAGACAGCGGTATGGGGAGGTGAATACAATACTGCCCGAGCGATAAAATGGACTGTTAGACCGAGTTTGGCAACTCGTTCGCAATGACCCACATAAGGGACAATGATACTTCAATACGTTTCGCCCCCTTTACGAGAGAAACAGGGGGAGTTCCTGCGGTATGCGTGGCTTTTGAAAGGACAAGCTACGGTATTGTGGGGCTATGATGCTGTGCTAACAGCAGCTCAAAATATCCCCCTTGCCGGGGTGCGTGGCAAATACGGCAAATAAGCAAACATAATCGCACCACATTTTTATTTAATGTAAACTTGCGGTGCGTTTAGTTTCATTCATGCTAATAAAACGACAAACTTTTCATAAATAAAAAATTTGCTTATACTTTATGTAAGCAATGCACTTGGAGGTGATTGCGAATGGAAAATATCAAGGAAACGTCCAACAATGCTCCCAAAGCTCCTGCTCCCAATCAAACATTTGAGAAAACAAAAGCATATCAAGACTTCATAAATGTACTTTCTCAAATTATTGAAAAACACGGTGCAGAAGTTTTAGGTGAAATAAACCGTGCGAACTGAAAAACGCACTTGTGTATTGATGTTTTCCAATAATATATTGGAGGTATGACTATGAATAGGAGTGGAAAAAAATGTGTGCTTTACCCTCGTGTAAGTACAGAAATGCAAGTTGATGGATTTAGCTTAGATGGGCAAAAAAACAGCTTAACACGGTTTGCAGATAGAGAAGAAATGGAAGTTGTAAATATCTATGAAGATGCAGGAAAATCCGGCAAGTCCATTGAGGGCAGACCTGCATTCAAACAAATGCTCAGTGATATTAAAAACGGTTTAGACATTGAGTATGTTTTAGTATATAAGCTCTCTCGCTTTGGACGAAATGCCGCCGACATACTTAACTCTTTGGAACACATTCAATCTTTTGGTGTGAATTTGATTTGCATTGAAGAAGGCATTGACTCATCGCAGACAAGCGGCAAACTTCTTATCTCTGTATTGTCTGCCGTGGCTGAAATAGAGCGTGAAAACATTATTGAGCAGACCATGAACGGGCGAAAGGAAAAGGCTCGTCAAGGTGGTTGGAATGGTGGATTTGCTCCCTATGGATATTACCTAAAGGATAAACAGCTTTACGTTCAAGAGGAAGAAGCCGATGCAATACGCATTATTTTCGATAAATTTGTTAATGGCAATATGGGATTTTATAAAATTGCCAATTACCTCAACTTGCAGGGCATCAAAAAGGTAAAACGGGATAACGGAACATTAACACAATGGAGTACCCATTTTGTCAGAATGATAATTGACAACCCTGTATACTCTGGAAAAATCGCTTTTGGCAGACGAACAAGAGAAAAGGTCAAAGGCAGTAAAAACGAATACCGCCAAGTACACCAAGAGGAATATATCCTTGCAGATGGTCAACACGAAGCTATTATAAGCGAGGAATTATGGAATAAAGCTCACGAAAAGCGAGAAATAACAGGTGTAAAATCCCCATCGAAAATAGGTCGGGATAGAGCACATTTGTTAAGCGGTATCTTGAAATGCCCGAAATGTGGCGGTCCGATGTATACCAACAAACACGCATGGACGAACAAGGACGGTACATATAAAGAGATTTACTATTATGTGTGCAGCAAGGCTCTAACAGCAAGAGGGAAAAGCTGTGACTATAAAGCCATGCTCAAGAAAACAGATATAGAGCCGCTTGTAATTGAAGCAATCAGAGAGCTAATTCAAAATGAGGATTTTGCAGCCGAAATAAAATCAAAGATAGGCAAGCAAATTGACACTTCTACCCTCGATAGAGAGCTAAAAAATTACGAAGTCAAACTTCGAGAAGTTGACTTAAATAAAACTCGCCTTGAAAATGAGATTGACAGCTTGCCGGAGGATACCCGCTTTAGGGAACGCAAGCTCCATGATATGACCCTCCGCCTTGATGGACTGTACGATGTTATCGTTGAACTTGAAGAAAAAATTGAAGATGTAAAGCTCCGCCGCAAAGCTGTGGAGCAAGATGCAATTACCTTAGAGAACATCTACACCCTGTTGGCAAACTTTGAAAAGGTGTATGACAAAATCAGCGATGAAGAAAGAAAATCCCTAATTTCTTCGTTAATCAAAGAAATAGAGATTTTCCCATGTGATGACTCAGAGCTGCCCCTAAAGTCCATTTTATTTAATTTTCCGGTTTATAAGGACGGTGGAGATGTCTACGAATTTTTGTTGGACAAAAGTACGCACCTCTCAACATGTGTTGAAAGTTACTTCTTATACTACATGGCGAAACCGTCACCTTTTGAGAAAAAGTTAATAATCCATTTAGTGGGATACCTTTTACCCCATTTCAATACCCAAAAGAATTATTGTTCCGTATCTACTCCATAATGTGCTTCATCATAAACCAAAAATTCACAATATCGAAAAAACCTTATAAACAATCTTCTACACATTTTTTTATTGCTTATATATTCATAAGCCTTTATGAGATTAATAAAATCACCATATCCTCCATTCTTTTTTAGGTGATTCCATAATTTTGCTGTCAGCCCCTCCTTTTCTATAATGCGTCCTAGCGGCATATATAAATATAAAGAATTTGAAGTGTAATATGTATCATGAGGAAATTTGCAAGATTCCATATAAGTCAGTATTTTATCAACATTTCCATCAATCTCGTACACTCTATCCACAATCATATTCCAATCCTCGCCAGACTGAATTATTATATGATTATGATAATCCATTAGCTCATTAAATAATTTCTGCAAATACTTTTTAGTTTTACACTTTGCAACCTTTTTACAAAACTTGTTTTCCGCTGAAGCCCTATCAATCTCATGCTCCTGCGTTATATTTCTTACATGCACCCCTATATTTTCGTTTTGGCAAAAATCTAGGTAAAATTGAAATAGTTCATCGTCCCATTGTACAGGTGTTGATATCCAACCCTTGCCAGCATAATATTTTATTTTATCTTTTATATCCTCTTTTTCTTTCTTATCATACCAGTCACTCTTGTAAATCAATAATAGTATTTGTAGCTTCATTGATATTGATTCCTCATTATAATTTTCAATATCAAAGTAATTAAACCACAATATTATTTCATCTACTGACTCTCCAATTTTTACCAATGTCTTGCTATATTGCAAGATCAAATCGTTAACCTGTAAATTATTTGATACTATATTTTTCATCATTTCTTTTGCCAGTTCAAGATCATTCTCTAATAATATTTCTATTAATCTTTTAATCGTTGAACATCTGTAGTTTTCATCAGTAATCTGATTTATTGCCAATATCATTTGAAAATATTTTTCTGTGAACGCTTGCAATTCATTCCATTCAAAATAATATTTATTCCACATAATTTCCAAAGCGTCTAACAGAAAAGTATCTACTATCCCATCCTTTCTCCATCCGTGTCGAATAACACCTGAATTCAAACCTTTTCTAATATATTCTAAACTATTGTCACTATCAAAATTGGCGTACAAATATGCCATGTTGAAATATTTCTTAACATTTTCTGTTGTATCAAAGCTTTCATTGCCTTGATAGGATTGTTTAATAGATGGTAAAAACCTCCTTATTAGTTTGTCGCAATCCTCTACTTTTTCATTTTTTAATAATTTAAATAACAATCCCATATGAATTGTATTTTCTGCTTTCTGACTCAATATCTCAAGAAGATTTTGCCGTTCTGCATATTCCAATTTTTTCTCGCCAATAACTAATGCAAATATACTTGTAACTTCATAAGTAATGTTTGTAAAGCGATTAAAAATTGTATTATTATAATCAGAAAAAAACGCCGTCAGTAGCCTTGTATACGTTATCTCACCATCTAATATTTTTGCATAATTACAGTATAAATTCTGATACAATACTCTGGTATCATATTTATATTGTTCACTCACACAATTTCGTTTTAATACCATGCTCAAGAAAGCAGCCTTATTATGTTCTTTCTTGAAACCGAATAAATCCACCCATCGCTCTATACTTAATCGTTCAAATTTTTCTTCTATTACCTTTTCTTCTTCTGCTGTTAACTCAAAATCAAAATATTTTTTAAGCATCACAATACCCTTTGTTTTTTCAGTACAGTGATTTAAACATTTTCTAAGTTTTTCTGAAATCTCCTTATCTTTTAAATATCTTAAATTCTGAACCCGAATCAAAAAATTACACAAACATTCTATATTTTCATCTGTAAATAAATCCAGTAAACTTAATACTTCATCGAATCTATATCTAAATACAACTTCAAAAAAAGCATCACACAGCCTCTCGTATTCTGTTTCTCTGGCCACAACACTTTTTCTAATACCATTTTTATTTATATCCTCAAGCTTCTCTCTTGCACTTTTTCCAAAAAAAATTAACTCTATAAAAATCTGTGCTCCTTTTTCCTCAAAGAAAGCGTTATTCACCTTTTGAAGCAATTCCGGATATTCTTTCCTTATGAAACATATAGATTGCTGCAATTCTTGCACTGCTTTTAAAGCTACATCTTTTTTATTACATTTCCAAAATATTTCTATGCTACACAATACAAAGCGAAATACTTCTTCAAGTGGATCTGGTATTCTGCCGATACTTGACGCCCTTTCACTTTTAGCAATGCTTTTTATATAAGATGCATCAATCAAAACATTACCCTTTAATGAAAGATTTTCATCCTGGATTAAACGATAAAAAACATTATCCTCTTGTGCAGCTATTGCATAACAAAATTCATTTAAGTATTTATATCCCGGTTCATCTGCTCCCCATAGTGGATTTTTTCCCATATATGTTTTAAACAATCTCACTTCTATTGAATATGGCAACTGTTTTTCTTTATCACTTCTATCTTCTAAATAGGGTAAAACAAATTCATCAAAGAGTTCATAATTAGTAAATATTTGTTCTTTCCGCAAATTACCAACATCGTACTTATACAAATCATATAAAGATAGCGTATAAAAATACTCCTGATATCGTCTATGTTGATATGAGTAAAACTCATCTTCCGTACCATTCTCAAAATATGTTTCTAAAATGTAATTGCAGATCGCATTTACACCTTTGTAGCTTAATTTAGGAAACCTTTTTGATACGATATTTCTAAAATTCTTTTGCGATATAATTACCGATTTACTACAATGCATCTGATAGGCTATTCGCTTATTTATTTCTAATATCTCATCTGACTGAGGTTCCGGTAAATCTAAAGCTGTTAACTTATTCTTCCTTTTGCTATTCCAATAATGATCTTTTAGCCAAAACAAATCATAAATCGTTGTTCCATCATTAACATGATTAATAGAATCATAAAATAAATTAAGCAATAATATATCCTGTATTTCACAAAGTAATTTTTTATTAGTCACTTTCAGACTTTTAAGTTTCTCAATCTTTTCTTTCTCTCTCCTACTCTCAAAAAATGAAAACATCTTTTTTTCATCCAGTTCTTGAATCTCATAGGAAGCATTTTCTTTAACACAATCATACAAATACATATTGTTACTGGACATTTTTCGAACAGACAAAATAATCTTCTTTGTACTCTTTTGTTTTACCAGTTCTTTAATATACGACACTGTTTGTTCTGCAATTTCACTCGAAACCTCATCCAGACCATCAAATAAGTAAATTACCGAGTAATTATCAAAATCCAATTTATATTCTGTTTTTTTAGCAATGATAAGCTGTTCTAAAGGACAGGCCGAACAGTATTTTAACTTAATCAAGATTGGAATACTCTTATTTTTAGATATTGCCGCAATCTGCTCATAAAAATTTTGATTACTTCCACTTAATATCATAAATATTTTATCAAAAAGTACACTTTTACCTGTGCCAGGTAAACCTCTAATTACTGATATTTCGCTACTCACTAGAAGGTCATCAACAAGTTCTTCACTATTACTTAATCTTTTTTCAGCACACAATACCTCTAATTCTAGATAATTGTCACTTGTTAAAAATGTTCTTTTTTCAACGTCTACTATATCGGCAAAATATTCCAATTCCCTTCCAGTGCCAAAAAACAACTGACATAAATCCAAATTTTCCTTTTTATTTAATGCTGTTTCAAAATATGATCTTCCTAACCATTCCAACTTAGCTCCAAGCTTTCTAGCTGATTCATCTAATTCTTTTTTTGTAGGAGACATCGACAGTCTCGCATTACAATTATAGAATATCTTAATAACATCCAAATCAGGAAATAATGCTAATGCTTTTTTAACAGAGTGTTCTATTTGCTTATAGTCCATACTTGGGCTAAAATACTTTGATTGAAAGCCGTAGAATTTTCCTTTATACTTGACTGGCTCTGTCTCCAATCCAGCTTGGTTAAAATCTGCAACTATACACTCTGTATGAACAAACCTACTAAAAAGATGTAAGCACAGAGTTTCAAATGCATCTGTATACTTTTTATTTAATATTTCAAATTTTGCCCAATCAAGCTCTATCATCATTTTTATTCCTATCCCTTCAGAATACCTTCGCTACCTCTTGCACCCATTAATATATTTTATCACACCACTCCATGTTTTACTATCCGAAAAAAGAGCAAGAAAAAAGACCGATCAGGAAAGTAACTTCCAATCGGCATCTTTTCTTACTCCTCTTCATTTTTACACTCAATCTCGGTTCCGTCCAAGAACCTCACCAACAACATCCCATCCTCAAACACCTTGATGCAATCCAAGGTCTTCAACACGAAATCCGTATCCACCTTCATCAAGTTTCCTGTCTCCTCCGTATACTCTATGAACTTCTTTGCCCGGTACACCTTCTGCAAATCCTCACCCTGCATCTGCTTCCCCCACTTCCGCAAGATATATTCCTTATTCTCCAAAATCCCATTCCATGCCATAACAAACACTTTTTCCAGTGTACTCTCTTCCACATGCCGATTCGCACACCCCATGACCCCCTTCACCTTATACCGCTCACTGCATTGCCAGATTTTCCGTATTTCTCCGGTACTGCTCCACCACCCTTTACGGGAAAAAACCTTATTACACTCCCCGCAGATAATCTTCGAAGCAAACGGATTCTTCTCCGTATTATTAGAATAAGACTTGATCCCATGCTCCTCCAGATATCGCTTCCGCCGTTCAATCTCCAGCTGCACACACTCCCAAATCAATATATACAATATCTGCATGCAGTTCTAATTTCTTAAAATCCTCATCAGAAATACAAATATCAACTTTTACGTTTTCAATTTCCTTTTCTTTCATAAAATCCAAAAGTTCATCTGTACACTCCGGAAAAAATAATCCTTGCTTATCTCTAAAGTTTTCATTAGGTATCAGCAATATATTTGCTGACCTTATTTCTTTCTCATATTCTTTAGGCATATACTCCTTTTCATAAATAGACGCAAAACTTAATTCTGTATCTACCACATCAATCATTTTTTCAATATCACTTTCGTGCTTCATTCATTTGTCCTCCTATCGCATCATTATGAGATTTCCATTTAAATCAATCTCATAATAAGTCTCATTTTGCTAAATACGACAATTTATTCCTTTCCTGTAAATATTCTCAATGCTCTACCAACCTTATCCGATCTAAAGTTTAGTAATGCATTCATCTCATCATAATATCTACAGAATTTATATAATAATTCTAAGCTGTCAACAATTCTACCAGGTATCCCATCTAAATAATTTTCTCTCATTTTATGAATCTCTTCCTTGGAATACTCAATCATTGGACACTTAGCATCATCAACTAATTTTTTCATGCCTTCATTAGTGAAAAAAATCTCATTCAATTTCTCTGAATTCAAAAAACCACTTCTTGTTGCAAGAGTCAAAAACTCGTACTTGTAGCTAGAAAATGCCCTCATAGCATTCCAGTTTCCGTTTGAATTCAATTCATCAAACTTTTGTGAAATGATTTCTAATTCTGGTATATCTTTAAAACAATAACTTTCAATATTTAGGTCTCTCCACAACCTCTGTTTTTCGTCAACATAGTGAGGAAATTTACTATGAATCCAAAAATCAGCTACTAATTCTTGACAATTAATAACATATTGAAGGTTTGAAGCTATTAAGTTAATGGCGTCTCCAATAGCCTCAGATAAGTCTCTTTGCTTTTGAATAATCTCTTCCATTTTCTTGCGATTTGCTTGTGCTATCGTTCTTCTCATATTACCTCTGAAACTAATGAAATATCCTATAAACACGATTAGTACAAAAACGGTTAAAGGTGATAACAATTTGATATACTCCCAAAAGTCAAAGTCAAGACTGCCGAGACGCTTCAATTCATTTGACACATTACTTAATTCAATCCACCTAAGACTAATAGCAGTTAAGAATAGTGATATTAATGCGGGGAGTTTGATAAGAGAAAAGCATATTCCTAAAATAGTATCCTTAATCGGGGGCCTTCTAATACTATTCCAAACTATCTCGTCTTCATCTGATAAGCCATATCTCCACCATCCAGGTCTCAAAAAAAACGTTAATTTGCCAATACCATAGTTTAATCTAATTCCTAATATAGCTAACCGTATTTTCTTCGCTTTTAATAAACGCTCTGATATCCCATCTAATAGTATACTAACTTCCACAGAAACTTTTTGTACAAGCAAATCCCAAAATAGTAAAATTATAAAAATTTCACCCCAATAGATTAAAAAAAGCCAAATGACTCGTCCCTGAGATATTTCTAGATTCCATTCAGCAACATAGTCCCATATACCAACTGGTGTATACATTTCAATAATAAAAAATACGATACCTGAAGTAATTAAAAGCAAAATCCAGTTAACAAATTTTCTTTTATCCATTTTCCATCCTTAGCATTAAATTCTTATTTATCCCGGGGGTAAAATAAGTTTCCTTTGACTGTTCAGCATCACAAAGAACACACGTCCATTCTTCTCCCAAAATCCCCAAATCGTTTGATTTACCGGGCTTTCCGCTCCAGCAACACGACGGTCTCAACATGCACCGTCCCCGGAAACATATCCACAGCACACACTCTATCCACCCTATATCCTCTTTCTTGTAACACAACAAGATCCCGAACCAAACTAGTTGGCTTGCAAGAAATATATACAATTCGATCCACCCCATAATCAATAATCTTATCCAAAGCCTTAGGATGAATCCCATCTCTTGGCGGATCCAGAACAATCAAATCCGGCTTCTCTTCAATACTATCAATTACCTTTAACACATCTCCTGCTATAAATTCACAGTTATCAAGCTGATTCAACGCCGCATTCTCTCTTGCCGCAACAACCGCTTCTTCAACAATTTCAACGCCAATCACTTTCTTAGCCACAGATGCTAATAATTGAGCTATGGTACCTGTTCCACTATATAAGTCAAAAATTAACTTGTCCTTAGTTTCTCCTACGTATTCTCTAGCTTTGCTGTATAAAACCTCTGCCCCCAGAGAATTGGTTTGAAAGAAAGAAAAAGTTGATATTTTAAACTTTAATCCCAAGATTTCTTCATAAAAATAATCCTGTCCATAGAGGACATCGGTTCTGTCACTTTGAACAACGTCAGCTTGACTGTCATTGCATGTGTGTAAGATTCCAACTAATTTTCCCTCTAAATTAAGTTCCATCAGTTTTTGTTTCCAGGTTTCCAAGGCTTTTTCTTCTGTCAGTTGATTATTATCCCATTGAGTAGAGGTAATAAGGTTAACCAGTATTTCACCTGTCTTTTCTGCTTTTCTAATAAGTAAATGTCTTAAATAACCTATATGGGTCATTTTTTTATAGAAGCCGGTACCTAATTGAGTAAAATACTCTAATGTACAAGTAAGTATTCTATTATAATCATCATTAACAATTTGGCACTCTGATATGGTTACAATGTCATGGAAACTTCCTTTTTTATGAAGTCCTAAGGCTAGCGGCCCATCTTTTACTTCATCACCAAAGGAGAATTCCATTTTGTTTCGATAACCCCATTCCGCCGGGCTTCTTTTTATTCCTTCAAAGAAATAATCAGGACATACAGAATCAATTAATTTTTTTACCTGATTCGATTTTAATTCCAGTTGTTTTTCATAAGGTATGGTCTGATAAGTGCAGCCGCCGCAAGGTCCAAAATGTTTGCATGCCGGAGTTACCGTTTCTATTGGTGATGGTTCAATGATATCGGTTAGTCTGCCTTCACATTTGCTTTTACGAACTTTATTTACAACAAAACAAATCTTTTGCCCTGGTAAGGTATTCTTAACTGCTACTTTTCCATCTTCTATTTCAACTATTCCCTTGTTGGGGAATTCCAGTGTACTTACATAACCTTCATATTCTTTTCCCTTTTTCATTTTGTTTCTCCTTGTACCATAGTTTTAGCAAGGAATTTCTATATAGGTATATTGGATAATACCTTGCCTCTGTTATTACTTTTCTTTTCTATTTTACTATACCAACGGCAAAGTTCTTGGTTAAATAATTTCAGGAACTGATGCCAAGACCATTAAGTAAATTGTATTAAGCGTAATCTATTATAAGCTGTAAACCACATATTTCTAAATTTGATTTCTTAGCTAAGACACTAATAAAAATTATTATACGATACAATCTGTTTATTTGTCCATATGTATATGTTTTATCTTTATAACCTTCTCTCAGTATTTCAATAATTCCGGCATTAGTTTCATCCTTTTAATAATATTTCTAATTGTTGATAATAATAATCCTAAAGGAGGTGTAAATTATGAGAAGCAATAAATATATTAAATTTTTAATGTTAATTTCGTTATCCTGTTTTCTAGGCTTATTTCTTATGGGTTGTTCAAAAGACAAAGGTACTGATGCAGTAGAGGGCAAAACATATACTGGAACGGCTCAGGGATATGAGGGAGAGGTTACCGTTAAGGTCACTGTTGCAGATGACGGAACTATTAATGCAATTGATGTCGATGCTCCAGATGAGACAAAAGAAGTTGGTGGCGCTGCAGCTCCAAAGGTTGCTAAATCAATCATATCGAAACAAAGTTTAGCAGTTGATACCGTATCAGGTGCAACCATAACCAGTAATGCTGTAATATCAGCTACAGAAGCTGCACTAAAAGACGCTGGAATAGATACAGAAGCTTTAAAGAAATAATAACCAGGAAATACCGCCCCATACTGCTGTCATTCTGAGCTAAAGTCAGAATTTTTTAAATGATTTTTATTTAAAATAAGTCTTAACTGAATTACACTCAGAATGACATATTTTTATCAAGGTTGTTATGCATTTTATTTCTAAAATTAACATAACTTTTTAATAGAAAGATATCATTTTCTACTCGATCTTTTCTTCCTAATATATACTGTATTTTCAAGATGACGAATTTTTTCAAATATCGTTTTTAAATCTGCATTTCTGTAGTCTTAGAATGTGTAGCTCTTTTTCCTCACTCCACTTTGTTTTCTCAAAATTTTAACCCCTATATTCTCAAAGGCATATCCATATTCTAAGATTTACAAACAGTTCTATCTCTAAAAATTTAATTTCTCAATATTATATTTCCATCCACAACCGATATTTTATTTTACAATTTTTTATATTCTTTTAATTATTTTTTCTAGAAAAATGCTTTACTTTAAAACTTTATCGTGTTAAAATATAGGTAGAATTTTACCATATACCTTATGGTTATTCGTACCGATCACATAACAGGAGATGAGGAGATTTAAATTATGAGTAAAAACATAAGAACGGATTCTGTAGACTATTTATTTGACGCAATTTTAAGTTTAAAAGATAAAGAAGAATGCTACACCTTCTTTGAGGATATTTGTACCGTCAATGAATTGTTATCCTTATCACAACGTTTTGAAGTTGCCCGTATGCTTCGCAATCACAAAACTTATTTAGAAATCGCGGAACAAACCGGCGCATCTACAGCTACCATCAGCAGAGTAAATCGTTCTTTAAACTATGGTAATGATGGCTATGATATGGTTTTTTCAAGAATGAATGATAAACCTGGAAATGAAGAATAGCATATATTTAATTAAACGGCAAGCCACTAAAAAGGGAATACGTAATTACATACAATAGTATTTATTGTATTTTGTCAACCAAAACAGGCTATTGAAACAAGACTCTTCTCTCAGAATGCAGGTAGAGACTGTTTTCAATAGCCTTTTTATATTTACTTCTATTTTTGCAGTTCTTATTTGTATTACATTAAAATGCTTTTTACTATTATACTAATATTTTATTAGTATTAAATCATATTATTATTATTTAGTCCCAAAGTTTATTATGAGACCGCTTCAAATTCAGTGTTTTGGAACTTTTGAGCCTTAATTATTTTATAAAATCCATGAAACGCTGTCAAGGCAAGGGGTTCAGCCTTGACTGTGGTTCATGGATTTTGTGTATTATCATTAAGCTCAAAATGGAGTATTCTGTAAAACGAGTTTACACGAAATAAGAAACGGAGCCTTTATTATCAAGCTTTATTACAGTATTTCAAATCTTATTTCACTTTTTCAAGCCTACATTAGATTTTTCCAATCTTACTTCACTTTTTCATCAAGTCTTATTTCAGATTTTTCAAATCCCACTACATTTTTACACCAGCTCTTTCAAGTCTTTCTTCTCTTTTCTTGATTTTTATTCCACTTTTCTGCAGCCCTACTACATTTTTTCTCCAAACATTATTGCAACTTATCCCAGACCATCTTACAATTTATCTCCCCTTACAATTTCCTCTACTCTTTCTTCTTCTCCTCTTTAGTTTTATCCGCTAAAGTCCCATCAATAATTTTCTCAATCATCTGCTTCTTAATATATACATCAAAACTTAACATACATATAAAAGAAAAAGTATTCAAAAACTCTCTGTCTTCCCCTGGCTGTGCATCTGAAAAGGATTCTCTGGATTTGTTATACTTTCTTATAACATCTTTAACCAAAGCATCTATTTGCTCATTCTGGTTCTTAAATACTTCTTTGTAGATTGTTTCCAGTCCAATGTCTGCCTTTTCATCATAATACTTTTCAGTAAGAGGGGTAAGAATACTTTGAATGTCATTAATAGATAGAATATTCTTAAAGTAATATATAAATATCAATAAAAGCATATGCTCTTTTGAATATTTTTTCTTATTGGGTGAAGGCAACAAATTGTTTTTTGTATAATTGTTGATCATTGTTTTGGTAAGCAGTTTATCTTCACTATAACGTTTGGAAGCCTGAAGATGCTCATCCATAAATGTAGTTACCTGATCCATATATAAGTCAATATTAGGAATTTCATCCGGATTAATATAATCTAATTTTTTAAAGCATTCAAATATGCTTTTTAAGTATTCGTCATTGTTATTTTCCATGAAAATCACCTCTTTATGTCATTATATAGTATTTAAAACTAGATGTAAACTAAATTCGTTTTTAAAATCATAAATACAAGAGTACTCGCCTTTCTGTCTTTCATGGTATCATCCTTTTTCCTTTCTAACATATAATAAAAATGGAGGTGAATTCATTGAGTCCTGAAGAATTAGTCATTTTTATTTCCACGGTTTCCATCGCCATAGCAAAAGATAAATCAGAAGAAGAACTGAATGTGCTGGCATCTGTTTTTTCACAGATTGGCGATACTTTGGCAACCATTGCAGCGCAACGTGATATTTTAGAAGCCGCAAATAGGGGTGATAGTGATAATGATGATTCCACTTATAATAAGGTTGAATGAACTTTATTTTCGTGCTATAATTAAACATATGTTTGCAGTAAATATAGATACATAGATGATTCTGGGCAAGTCGAAACTTCTCAGAATTCGGAGGAAATTATGAGTATATACGATACCTTGAATAAAGAACAGCGAAGGGCAGTGGAGCACGATAAAGGTCCATTGCTTATTTTAGCCGGAGCAGGCTCAGGAAAGACAAGAGTTTTAACCCATAGAATAGCTTATTTAATGGAACACAGAGATGTAAACCCTTGGAATATACTGGCTCTTACCTTTACGAATAAGGCCGCTAGCGAGATGCGGGAACGTGTGGACAAAATTGTAGGATATGGTTCCGAGAATATCTGGGTAAGTACCTTTCACTCCACCTGTGTTCGTATTTTAAGACGTTGGATTGACCTGATTGGTTATGATAGAAGCTTTACCATCTATGACAGCGATGACCAAAAATCTTTAATGAAAGAAGTATGTAAGCATTTAGATATTGATACAAAGAATCTGAAAGAGCGTACTCTTCTATCTGTTATATCTTCTGCAAAAGATGAATTGATTTCACCGGAAGAATATGAATTAAGGGCAGTTGGGGATTTTACAAAGAAAAAGTTTGCGGAAGCTTATAAAGAATACCAAAAACGTTTAAAGAATAATAATGCTTTGGATTTTGATGATTTAATCTATAAAACCGTGGAATTATTTCAAAGCAGCAAAGAAGCCTTAACCTATTATCAAAAACGCTTCCAATATATTATGGTTGACGAGTATCAGGATACCAATACTGCCCAGTTTAAATTAATCAGTCTTCTGGCAAATGGAATAAATGACGAGGGATTACGGGAACATAACTTATGTGTGGTAGGTGATGATGACCAGTCCATCTATAAGTTTAGGGGTGCCAATATTTATAATATCCTGAACTTTGAAAAAGAATATCAATCTGCCAAAGTGATTAAACTGGAGCAGAATTATCGTTCTACCAAACGTATTCTGGAAGCCGCCAATGAGGTAATCAGTAATAATATGGGCAGAAAGGACAAGTCCTTATGGACGGATAATGAGGACGGGGACGCTATTTCTTTCACCCAATTTGACCGCGATTATGAAGAAGCGGAGCATATTGTAAATGAAATTGCTCATATGGTTTCTGAGGATAAGGCTGCCTATAATGAATTTGCCATACTATATAGAACCAATGCACAGTCCCGTGCATTTGAAGAAAAATTAGTGTTAAGAAATGTACCTTACAAAATTATCGGAAGTATTAATTTCTATTCCAGAAAAGAAATCAAAGATTTACTGGCTTACTTAAAAACCATAGACAATGGTTTGGACAGTATTGCAGTAAAGAGAATTATTAATGTTCCAAAACGAGGAATTGGGTTAGCCACTTTAGATAAAGTAGACGATTATGCACAGAGGAACGATCTTAGCTTTTATGAAGCCTTAAAACAAGCGGATTATATTTCTTCTTTGGGCAGAATGGCTTCTAAAATCTCACCCTTTGTAAGCTTAATTGAAATATTGAAATCAAAACTTTCTTCTACGGAATATTCACTTACTGATTTATTTGATGAAATCTTAGAGGCTACTGGCTATATCGAAGATCTGGAAAGTCAGAATATAGACGATGCAGAAGATCGTATTGAGAATATCGGTGAGTTAAAAAGTAAAATTGTTGCTTATGTAGAGAACACCCCGGAAGAACCAACTCTTAGCGGTTTTCTGGAAGAAGTTGCTTTAGTATCCGATATTGATAATTTAAATGAAGATAACAATCAGGTTGTACTTATGACTTTACATAGTGCAAAAGGTTTGGAATTCCCTTATGTTTACTTATGCGGTATGGAGGAAGGTATTTTCCCAAGTTATATGTCCATTCATGCTGATGATCCGGAATCCGAAATTGAGGAAGAACGAAGACTATGTTATGTAGGTATTACCCGTGCCATGAAACGCCTGGCACTTAGTGCAGCCTCCATACGAATGGTTCGGGGTGATACGCAGTTTAACAGACCTTCCAGATTCATAAACGAAATACCAAGATATTTACTTACAATGGAGCGAAATCCCTTTAAGTCTGATTCTATGAGAAGTAATTCATTTACCAGTTTAAATAGTGGAGTAAATGATAGATTAAGACCTGCAGGAGTTACACCCTCTAATCGATTTCAATCACAAACCGGTAACAATGCCAAGGCTTCATCTAACAATCATTTAGGCTCTACCTTATTTGACAAACCATATATTACTACTGTTCCAAAAGATATTCCGGGCAAGAATATGGGTACCTTAGATTATGGTGTTGGTGATACCGTGGAACATATTAAATTCGGTACCGGTACCGTAACAAATATCAATGCCGGTGGAAAAGACTATGAAGTAACTGTAAATTTTGAAAATAATGGAATAAAAAAGATGCTAGCTTCTTTTGCAAAACTAAAAAAAGTATAAAATATGTAAGAATTCTTTCATTTTCCAGAAAATCTATAGTAAAAAACATGTTATTGTGGTATAATAAAAAAGAATTCATTTACTACGAAAGGACGTGTTTGTATGAATAATAAATTTGAAGAATTGTTAAACGCAGCTAAACTTGGTGAACTACTTCATAAAAAAGAGAAGAAAAAAGACACCAATACTTTACTGGTTATTCTAGCTGTAATAGGTGCAGTTGCTGCAGTTGCGGGAATTGCTTATGCAGTATACAGATACTTAACACCAGATTATCTGGAAGACTTTGATGACGATTTTGATGATGACTTCGATGATGATTTCATTGATAACGATGACGAAATGACAGGTGAAACGAAAGCAAGTTCAACTACTGAAGATTCTGAATCAGATGAGAAATAATAAAAGTTTAGCAAAGTTTATAAGCAATGATATATATAAAGTGGCTTTTACCAATAGGCAAAGCCACTTTATTTTATGGGAAAAATTATATCGCAAGGAAGTTTAGCCATGCGTATTATGTCTCCCAATGTTCTAATTCACTTTATTTATCTAATTTTAATTTCTATTTCTTATAAGCATTTTCAGCAAATTCCCTTGTTATCAAATCTTTATAAGGTACTTTAGCTGATAATTCTCCTGCTTCTCCTAATATATTCTGTAATAAATCAAGACTTTCTTCTTCAAAAATCACATTGTCTTTCCATGTATCCTGATCATAATACCTCTTTACAATGGCAGTAACGGTCTTTAGATCTGTTTCCGGGAATTGAGGTGCAATAACTTTTGCAATTTCTTCCGGAGTATGTGTTTGTACATAATCCATGCCTTTTTGAATGGCATTGGTGAACTTCTGAATAATTTCAGGGTTTTTCTCAATATAACTCTTCCTTGCAGCATAAGCAGTATAAGGAACTTTACCGCTTTCTACACCAAGAGAAGCCACAACTTTACCAGCACCTTCTTTTTCAATAGCGTTAGCACTTGGTTCGAATTCGATGGTATAATCACCAGTACCTGCAATAAATGCCTGTGAAGTTAAACCAAAATCAACATTTTGAACAATTGTTAAATCTGTCTTGGGATCCATTCCCTGTTTTTTCAAAATGTACTCAAATACCATTTGTGGCATACCCCCGGCTCTTCCGCCAATAACCGTTTTTCCTTTTATATTCTCCCATGAGAACTCTTCGTTAATATCTCTGGATACTAAAAAGTTACCTGCACGCTGAGTCAGTTGGGCAAAGTTAACCACATAATCTTCTGCGCCTTCATTGTAAACATAGATGGAGGCCTCCGCTCCCATAAATCCCACATCTGCCTCACCTGATAATACCGCTGTCATAGTTTTGTCGGCTCCAAGTCCATTTACCAGTTTAACATCCAGGCCTTCCCCTTTAAAATATCCTAATTCGATTGCTACGTACTGAGGTGCATAAAACATAGAATGTGCTACTTCATTTAATTGTACCTTTATTAAGTCACTATCCTTTTTACATGCACTTAATCCAGTAATTAATATAAATACAAGCATCATGAGAGCAACTATTCTGAATTTCTTCATTGTAATCCTCCTTGAGGTAAAGAAACAATATATATTAATATATTTAGGGCTATATGATTTGTGCTTGTATTAGTTATACTTACTTATGTTTTATGTAAGAACTTCTATTTTACTAAGTACCACACGTAAGCAGGTAGATTTTTGCTTTACTTTCTTAACGAATGGACAGGCAAGTACGGTAGCTCTCGGAAGATTCAGTTCGGTAAAAACACGAGGAGGTTTAGTATGATTAGTATAGGTATTGATGCATCAAAGGGAAAAAGTACCGTATGTTATGTGACGTTGTATACGAAAGCTCTCATAAGCCAATCTTCTATACTTTCTCCTAGAATTAAATCTTCCTCGATACCACTAAATGCATTAATATCTAGTGCCCAACACCATCGTAAAACTTAGATCCTTGAATAAATATTCTAATTGCCCCCAAAAACAATATAACAGTAATTATCAATTGAAGCATCACCCATTTAACATCCCAACAAAACATACCCTTGACAAATCTAAGTGATGGGTAGTATGACATAAATCCCAAAGGAATCACAAACGTAAAGACAATTCGTAAAATTGGATTGTATATACTTAATGGATATTTGGAGTAATCTTTGATTTTAAGCATAAAATCCATAATCACCGAAGGGTCTCTCACCCAGAATCCAAAAGAAGCACAAATAGTCATTATCGAAGTTATAATAATTGCAGAACTAATTAGTAAAATACATAACAACATAACTCCAGACCAAGTCCACTTAAGATTTAATTCACACGAAGATGTGATAAGAAGAAATGCGCCAATGACAAATTGAAAGATAGACTTAATATCTATGGTTTCCGACACATAAGAGAACAAAATGTTCAATGGTCGAAAATAGAACTTTGTGAAATCACCATTAATTAAGTATGCTTTCAAATTGAACATGTTACCAAAGAATACATGAAAAAAAGACGATGCCATTACCATAAAACCATACATAAAGACCAGCTCATAATAGTTCCACTCTCCAATCTGTTTTACCTGAAAGAAGATTACTGAGTAAAATGCTAAACTTAATATATTCTCAAAGAAAATTCCGAACATACTAATTAAAAAATCCGTCTTGTATTCCATTCGAGCCTTCACATATCTCGATGCCAAAATCATATAAATTTTCACATAATATCTTAACCGTTTCATTTTATAAAATTCTTCCTTTCCATTCTCATCCTCCATTGATTGTAAGTACTTTCTCAGATATCTTGAAGAATAGTTGCGAAACTAGTACTAAAACTATAGCCCAAGTTAGCTGCACCAATAGAGCAAATATCACATCAATTCCTATGTTTGGCTCAAATAATATACTAATAGGAACATCAATAATGCAACGAAAAGGAAGCCACTGAAGTAGAGACTGCATTGTTTCCGGAAATAAACGCAATGGAATCAGTCCACCTGAAAAGAAAGAAATAAGTGTATTTTTCAGTATAATAATTCCCCATAAAGATTCGGTAAAAAAAGCTATGGTTCCAACAATATACTCCATGCAGAAATTAATTGCAAATGCTAACAAAAGAGATAATAGGAAAAAAACAAAATTCATGTATATGCCTAGATGTCTGATCCTAAGAACTACTAAGACCACTGGCATCACTACCAATAGGAATATAACACACACATTTCCTATTGCCTCAAAGAAAAATTGAAGTTGTACTGGCAGTGGCTTTGTGTAATAGCTAATGATACTACCATTGACTACTCTCATAGACATTTTCCAATCTGTACGTGAATTGAATAAATGGGTTAAAACTGTAGAAATACACATATAGGTATAGGTCTGAAGAAACGTAAGCCCTGAAATAGTTATCTTGTCATTGTAGATACTTCTCCAAACAAAATAGAGCAAACATAAATATATTGAATTAAATAATATGCTAGTAATTATCTTAAAGCGATATTTAAAAGAAGTCTTGACTCCAGCCAAGATTAAAACTGTATACTTTTTCATAATAGATTACCTTCATAAATTTGCTTAATAATATCCTCAATTTTTGTATCTGAAATACTAATATCTTCGATCTGAATGGCATGTGTGATTTTCGCGAAAACATTATTGAGGTCCACTCTATCATTCTGGTATACGAGTTCTACTTTGCGTTTGGATTTAGATGCAATCCTAATCGAATCTTGATTCAGCTTCGCCTCCAGCTCCGTTAAAGTTGCTTCTTTGATTGGTTCTTTTGCGATCACTTCAATGACTCGATGATTGGCATCCATAAGTTTCTTCATCTTCCCAATCGAATCATCAAAGATGAGGGCCCCATGATCAATAATCACAATTCGCTCGCACAATGCTTCAATGTCGCTGATATCGTGTGTTGTAAGAATCACCGTAACTCCATTCTCTAGGTTCATCCTCTTAATAATATTTCTAATCTTTGTTTTAATTGAAATATCTAGACCTATGGTTGGTTCGTCTAAAAAAATAATTTTTGGATTGTACAAAAGGATCGCCACTAATTCACATAACATCTTTTGCCCTAATGATAAATGACGTACCGATTTGTCATAAAGTTCAGATATCTGTACTTCGTCGTCAAAAATCTCCATGTTTTTGCGATAAGTTTCATCACTTAACTCATACATCTCCTTCATAACTTTAAACGAATCTTCTACTGATAGATCCCACCATAACTGACTACGTTGCCCCATGACTACCCCAATTTCCTTTACATACTTAACACGATTCTTGTACGGTTTAAATCCATTAACACAGATTTCCCCTTCAGTAGGTATAAGAACTCCAGTTAGCATCTTTATCATGGTGGATTTCCCTGCTCCATTAGGTCCAATAAATCCTACAATTTCTCCTTTTTCTACCTGCAGACTTACTTGGTTGACTGCTTTAATAATAGAATAATTGTTGGAAAATAAATCCTTAATAAAACCAAATCTGCCTTTCTTACGGTTTAATGTCTTGAATTCTTTACATACTTTCTTTAAGCAAATCATCGGTTCCATTGTAATATTCTCTCCTAATATAGTGTATTTGTAAGCAACTTCTTTAAAGCCTCCGGTAACCCTGCTGCTTTATCGGTATCTTTTCTGAGCGCAGAATATAACTCATTCGATTCAACCATATTAAAATTTTTTATCCCATATAGATTCACATATAGATAGCAAGGTATACAATATGTTATTGAATTGCCTAAAAGAAAGGGCTCTAACCATTTGCAGGCAAATAATTTTTTATTATTTTATATTACTCCATTTTGACTCATCTATAATATTACGCCCTAACAACGGTCTCCACCATTGTTCATTTTTAATATACCAATCAACGGTTTTTTCTATTCCAACATCAAAAGAAGTTCGCGGTTCCCAGTTTAATTCATTTTTTATTTTAGTATGATCTAATAAATATCTTGCATCATGAGATGGCCTAGATTCAATATATGTTATATAGCTTTCGTCTTTATTGAATCTCGTTAATAAATAATCTGCAATCTCTTTAATACTTTTTTCACAACCACTGCCTATATTATAACTTTCACCAACTTTTCCATTGATTAGAATTCTATCAATAGCTTCACAATGATCTTCAAATGCTTCGACATTTTTTTCTTTTTCTACACGAGCGTCTTTTTTTCCCATTCGAGGTCTCCTATCTATGCAGGGTTAATATCATTTTCCAATATCTCTTTATACCTACATGCCCAATAATTTGATTTTATACTGTCTCCAATCATCTTATAACAATATTCCAAATGTGCGAATATGTTAGTGTAAGAAGATAATAAAAGACACTGAAAAACATAAGGGTTCGCTATTTCTCCATTTTTAAATACAATTGGTTCAAGCAGATAAGGATTTAAACTAATTGCCTTATTAAAATAAGAAAGTGCTATTACAGGATCATTTTCTTGCAATAGAGATCCAATGTTTAACAATGGGTAAATGTCACTTGGATTATGCTGTAATGCATATTGGCAAAATTTATAAGCATCATTAATATTACTTTCATCTAATGAAATTTGTGCTAAAACCGAATAAGCCCTGTCTATGGTTTCTAAATTATTGGTTATTACGTGCTCCACATTTTTTTTTGCATTTTTTATTTCGCCTTGTAATAAATAAAGCTGCGAAAGATACAAATAGGCATAACTTAAACCTTTATAATCAAATTTATTATGTAGTAATAAAATAATGTCATTAAATATTTGAATTGCATTTTTATAATCACCTATTGCTACATATTCGCATCCCAAAAAATTCATATACATTGAACGGCTATGTAAATCCACACCTGGAGTGTTACTAATTTGTTTTTCAAGCCCTCGGATGTATATACCTCGTTTTTTTTGAGTTCTTCCGGAATATAACATATCCAAATGGTGAATAGAACAATGTAATCCTGGACATTTTCCGCCAAGTTTATTAGCAGATTGACCAAGAGATGAATGAATTCTTGATCCATCATATTTAATACACAAATTAGTTCGCACAAGTCTACTTGGAGTATGTATTTCTACAAACCTTCCTTTACCCATATATTGATACCACTGTAATCGAAAATGA
>NZ_DAMAUC010000003.1:0-57912 GCF_032079385.1 Anaerocolumna sp. | reverse complement strand
ATATACATCCATTGCCGCATTTTCACAGGCTTGTCGCATTAATTTTGCATCCGCAGATGTTATACGTTCATCTGCATCTAATATAAAAATCCAATCAGCACCTAGGGCATTAGCCATATTGATGTACTCATTTCTACCTTCGTCTACAATTGTATCTGGACTGTCAATTAAGATACAGCCAAATTCTTCTGCAACTTTTTCTGTATTGTCAGAAGAACCATTATTAACAACAATAATAATATCTGTTAATTGCTTTAGTGAATTTAAGCACTCTGGAAGAAGTAATTCTTCATTCTTTGCCATTACACACCCACATATTTTCATATTAATCTCCATTCCGTTACCTAACAGCACACAAACAGTAATATGATTCTCAATGCTTAACTAGTCCAGCTAATATAACGTATTTGTTAACAGCTTCTTTAGAGTTTCTTCTATAGGGCTCCGCCCTCCTGTTTTCTCAGTCACCACTTGACACAACTTATTTAAATCTACCATTGAAATGCGTTTTACTCCAAATATATTTGCAAATAAATAACAAGATATATCATCATATTTATGGCAGAAATATTTAATATTTTTATTCAGGCTATCCTTTTCCAGAGAAAAATTACTTGGATGAATCTGGTGATAATTAACTGCATCATCTATCATTTTAAATTGGTATCCTCGTCGATATAACATATAGGAGTAATCCGTATCTTCCATTCCCCAAGAAGCATAGTTTTCATCAAAGAGGAAGTCCTCGATATTTTCTCGTACATAGGACATATTAGCTGTCGTTCCAGTAACCCATGGAAAATGAAAACCCACAAGATTGTTTCCGTATTCTTCAACAACATCACGATAGTTATCAGTAGAAATCCCTATGCTAAAGGTATTAATAATATTTTCAAAGTCAATTATTATATCTCTTTCATCAAAAAAATCTTCTTTAAAAACGTCTCTATTTGATTTCTTAAGCTGTTGAATTAATATCATTAAAGATTTCTCTTTCCATGTCAATTGGGAATGATACCTAGCCATAATCATTTCTTTCATTCCCACTACTACAAGCATTTGGCTCTTGTATGCTTGATGAATCTCAATAAAATTTTTATTCGGGATTCTATCGTCATCACAAAAAATAATATGATTGGCATTCGTATATTTCAATCCTGTGTTTCTTGCTTTAGAACGCCCCATGTTTTCTTGATACACATACACTATATTTAATTTGTCTTTATATGCATCAACTACCTCTTTCGTATTGTCTACACTGCCATCATCCACGATAATTATGTTAAAGTCTTTACTTGTTTGAATTGTAAAGCCAGCCAATGTTAAATTTAAATATATACTTCTGTTATATGTGGGCATTATGACTGAAGTTTTATTATACATTATATTCCTCCCAGCTAGTCCTAAAGAAATTCGATACTAAATCCAGCATATCGAAAAAGCGTAATTAGTCAACATAGAATATATTACCAGTTTGATGTTTTTTTAAAAGTAACCTTTTTTTATTTTAGTGTCTTTTTTTTATTTTTTACTCTTCTATTCACAGTCCAGGAACAAAAATACAGAAATTTCTTCATCACTACCTTCCTGACATCCACGGAGATATGATGAATGCATTTATGTTAATGCTTTCTTGGAATGACACTATCTTGCTCACTTTCGTGTCATTGCCTTGTTTGATTAATGATGACAGGCAAGCATGCCATCACATAGCTACTGGATATGCCTGCTCAATTCTATAAGTGCATCAACAATACTGCATAAATCGACTGCCGATAAATCGGTGCACTCTTTTAAACGTTCATAGTTCCAAAACCGGATGTGTTTGTATCTCACGGATTACGGGAATTATTTCTAAATCCAGGATGTATTTTGTGATATAGTCCCCCTTTCCAGAACCTATTTTTTCGATAGTATGCTTGTATTTTCCGGATTTTATTTTTTCTTCTACTTCTTTTGGGTTAGGGTAGTCCCTTTGTGCACTTTTTGGGCACCTGGTTTCCCGGATTTTACTCTGCCATTATGTGTTCGCGGCTTTTCCACGTGGCTGGTCAGAAGATGGTGGGAGTGATGAGTTGGAACTGTCATTATTAATCTCCCGTTTCAGACGTTCATTATCTGTTTTAAGTGTAAGACAGCAAAATAATACAAACATTAATCGCAGATAGAGAGCAGATTATTTCTATATCGATAATTATTTTTAGTAATTATCTGCATTTATTAAATTCATATTTAGATAAATCACTTATGTTTTATGTAAGAACTTCTATTGTAATCATACCACCCACGAAATGCAGGCAGATTTTTGTTTCACTCATTTAGCGAATCAAAAATTTAATAAAATAACACCGTTAGCTTGATGTGCAAACGGTGTTATTTTAAGTATTTCTTTAATAGAATCTAGTACATTTATTAAGTGAAAAATCGAGTTGAATCATAGTCAAAATCTTCTACACTAATATTAGAAAAAGTAATTTCAATAATAAAATGCTCATGATTTGCAATACTCAAAAACTCAAAACAATATAAATCATCAGAAATCTTATATTCATTACTTTCAAGAACTTTACTTCCTTTTAAAAATTCAAAATCAAAAGCTCCTCTAAATTTAATGTCTTTAACATCTTTAAATGTAAGAACAAGATTTCTTCCTTCAGCATTTTCCTCATCTTTAAATACTATTACACTATAGAAGTAAAACTTACATATATCCCTATGTTGATTTATTTCAAACTTAATTAAATAGCTATCATAAAAACAATAGTTTGATAATTCTTTAATTTCATCTTCTCTCTTATAATCTGATAGGGTATTACTACAATATTTCTGAAGTCTTATTGCTTCTCTTTTATCATGCAAAAAATTAATAACATTAATATATTCAAACAATTTTTCTAGTTTGTCATAGTTAGTAAAATCATAATCTTTACCTTCCCTAAGTAATTTAACCATAAAATTTACAAATTCTTCATTATAAATAAATATAGGTTCTTTACTCTGAGGATGATTATGCAAATATACATTATACATTTCCCGAAACTTTTCATTGGTACCTACAAGCCCAAAACATAGACTATTTACATATTCAAATTCAAATTTCATTTAATAATGTATCCTTTCCTAATTAAACAAATCCACAATATTATTTTATTCTTCCCTTCAAAGCTAAGTACTGGTCAAAGATTAACCTGCTGACTTTTGAACCAAATACCGTAGCCTGATGTTCCGGATAATAGATCGGATCCGTAAAATCCTTATTAAATAGCACAATCACATATTTGCCATAAGGAGTCGATACAATCCCTCCATCATTTCTACAGGCATCCATACTTCCGCTTTTGGAAGCCACATAAATTAATTCTTCTTCACCAGTATCTTCACTATCTAAGAAGTATTGTGGGAAACTTTTCGTTATCATGGAATTATAATGTTGTTTCTTAAATATCTCTAACATCTGTCTGGATGCTTCCGGACTGATTAATTCTTCTTTGCAGATCATTTCAAATATTTTACTGTAATCTCTTGGTGTCGTAGTACCAAGTTTATCATATATTTCGAAATTAATCTTGTTATGAAGCTTTGTATGTGTAAATCCATAAGCTTGCATAAATCTGTTGATTGTATCAATTCCCAAGTAGTCAATCATCATATTGGTTGCAATGTTATCGCTTACAATAATCATTAAGGTTGCAACATTTTTAACCGTTAATTCCACTCCATAATCCAGACTTCTTAATATTCCACTACCTTCTATTTCATTTTCTTTTGTGTATATTAACTTATCACTTAGACTCTTATTGCCCTTTTCAACCTCATCAAATAAAGTCCCTAATATATATGTTTTCACGCAGCTGGCAGTTTCGAATTCTTCATCAATATTAATTTCTACTTTATTTCCCTGAAAATCATTTACATATATACCCATAGTGCCGTTATAACTGGCCAATTCTGCTTTTATTCTCTCTTCTAATGTAATTTCCCTCATATTAACCTCTATTCCAGTGCTTTTACTTTTTTAGTAACAGAAACTATACGAACATAGTTGCTATTGAAAATCTTCTAAAATGAACTTTCAATCTCTTTCCAATAAATTTTTTGAATGAAAGAATATTTATCGGACTTAATACGCTGTATATCTTATTGGGTTCAAGGGGATAGTCACTTTTCCACACCTATACGCCATAGCCTTTTCCACCATTTTCATGTATATGATTAAATTTCCACTTACCAAAAAGCTATGATACTGTTATAATATAGATTTTTTGTGAAATAATAGCTTACTTTAATACCTCTTTATATAATCGAAGCACATTTTTATAAAAAACACTTTCGATTTCATGGTTGCTTAACCCAGCCTTTTTCAAGGCATTTTCTAGCAAAGGCATATAAGAAGCATCCGGCAGCTCATGATTGGTTGGTATTCCGTCAAAGTCTGAGCCAAGACCAATGCACTCATATCCACCGATTTGACGAAAATGAAGAATGTTATCCACAATTGCTGAGATTGTACCCACAGCCTTACTTTCATCTTCTGCATCATCCAGGAAACTATTACAGTAGTTCATTCCCGCTACGCAGCCTCGTTCTCCCAGTTTACGAATCATATCATCGGTTAGATTTCTTACATGGCTGCATTTTGCCCTGGCATTGGAGTGGCTTGCCACAAATGGTTTCGTAGTATTTTCCAACACCTGATAGAATCCTGCATCGGATAAATGGGATACATCTATAATCATTCCCAGTCGTTCCATTTCATGAATAAATTCTATTCCAAATTCAGTTAACCCCTGTGTAGTATTGGGCGCTTTGAAATTCGGTACTTTCCCTTTTATGTATTCAAAATTAGGATAACCGATACCATTCTCATAGTTCCATGTTAGTGTCAGCATTCTCACCCCAAGCCGGTAGAAGTTTCTTAAATGGGCTAAATTGTTTTTTGTAACCCCTCCTTCTTCTATGGTTAATACAGCTGAGATTTTACCTGCTGCTTCATTTTTCATAATATCATCGTAATTAAGCGCAATTGCTATCTTATCTTTATTTATTTCCAATTGGCTATAAAATAGATCAATTAATTCTAAGCAATGCTCCAATGGGTTTTCATAGTTTTTTATATCTACAAACATGGCAAAGTTTTGAAGCAAATAGTCCCCTTTTTTCATTTTCTCCAAATCCAAATGGAGCTTATTTTTCAAAAGGCCACTTTCTTTGCCCTCTTTATTTGCATAAAAAATTTCTGCTATGGTATCGCAGTGCATATCAACGACTTTCATAATTTACACCTTTTCTCTGCACATCCGCTTACAAATAAGTTTTTCTGTTTGCAGATGTGCCGTACCACAAAATAAACGATGTGGCTGATTATTCCCTTTCTTCTAATTTTACAAAAAATGCTTTGCAGTTTTTATTTAAAAATTTAATATAAGGTCAAAGTGGATATTCACAATCCGCTTACGTTGCTTGCTAATAACCTCATTTCCACTACGTGACATTTCAGCAGAAACTTAAAATCCGGCAAAAACAAGCAACTCCCTACCTCCATTTACAAAAGTGTGGGTTACCTCCTCTTATAGAAATGAGGGTTACCTCCTCTCATAAAAATGGGGGTTGCCTCTCCTTATAGAAGTAGGGGTTACCTCCTCTCATGAAAATGGGGGTTGCCTCTCCTTATAGAAGTAAGGATTATCTCCTCTCATGAAAATGGGGGTTACCTCTCCTTATAGACGTAGGGGTTACCTCTGCTAACAGAAGTGGACTTCCTTGATAAAAGTTAAAATATACTGCCTACAGCCTTTAAATTTTTCAGTAAGTCTTCTCTATAATCCTCATCAAAAGGATTTAAACTGTTAATTACTACTCCATCACTGCCGTTTTTACCGGTAGAATGAACATATTTGTCATTACCGATATACATTGCAACATGACCAGGGAAAAATAATAGGTCTCCAGGTTTCATATCCTCATAGGCAATTTCATGAACCGGGAATCCTTCCATAATCTTGGCATCCCGATATATAATTACCCCATTCAACATATACGCTATGGAGGTTAAGCCCGAACAATCAATTCCCAATGGACTCTTACCACCCCAGCGGTACTGGGTTCCCAAATAAGAGAGCGCTGTATTTACCACTTGATAACGAATCCATTCTTCTTCAGACGGGTCCCAGGTAGTAATATATTCTCCTAAAAATCTCTCTTTTATATATCCTTCTCTTCCATCACAAAGTCCTACTTTTACCCAGCCATTTTCATCTGGCTGAGAAAGCACTGCAAGGAGAGCACCACGGGTTAAACTCATCATATGATGTCCTTGATATTTGGGCATAGAAAGTACATCTGCATAGGACTGAACTACAATCATTTTATAAGCTCTGTCCCATGCCTGTATTTTTTCTTCATCTAATAACAGGCATGAAGCTTGTACGTAACCTGTATAATTATAATGTGTTCTGATTTCATACCATCCTGGTGCGGGCTGGGATAAGATTTCAACCTTATATCCATAAAGATCTTCATCTTGAAGTTCACTGTCTTTCGTTGTCTCCTTCATAAGAGAAAGAATGGTACAATTCACTAATGCATATTTCATATTCGAATTTACCTTTCATTATTTGTTTTATAATATTCATAGATTCCTTTGGATATTCTGCCGATCCATTTGCTTGCATACTCATTATCAGGAGCATTCCATACAAATGCACCAAAGTAATAATGAGCATTGGGCAGATAGAATATTCCCCCATCATGATTTAAATTATCTAAACTACCTGTTTTATGGGCTACTGTAATATCGTCATATATGTAACGGAGAGACAGTTGTTTATGACGCTGCCTTTTTAAAATACTAAGGGCTGTGTCGCATAAATCCGGAGTAAGTATGGTTCTATTATATAATTTTCCATACAGAATTGCCATATCTTTAGCAGAAGTATAATTATTTCTTCCCTCTTTTACTGCTTGAAAGTCCAACATTCTCCGCTCTAACTTTGTTGAATTTAGAGAAAGCTTTTTGCAAAAGGCATTTATCTTCTCCATAGTAAATAAATCAATCAGGCAATTGGTAGCCGTATTATCACTTTCTATAATCATCCATACCAAGAGTTCCTCCAGGGTGTATTTGCCTCCGCCATATTCAAATACCTCTGTATCCTCTAATATAATGGAATCGTTTAGTTCTATTGGAGAATCCAACTCTATTTTTCCTTCTTGCACCTGTTCCAACGCCGCAAGCATAATGGGTACTTTAATAATACTGGCTGAAACTACTTTTCTTGCTTCCTCATAAGAATATAAAATATCCTGTGTATTGAAGTCTTTTATCAACAAAGATATTTCTACTCCGTCTTTTGTTGCAGAAATTATTTCATTCTTAATTGCTTGCTGTAAGCCATTTCTATCCATACCTATCTCCTTCCGTTATATAATTGGCATTTGCTAAATACATGAATCTACAGTTACTATTTTTGCATTTGCTTCGGTGTTTAAGTCAAAATAGCCAAGAGAGATGACCATAATATAATTCCAAGACCAATTCTATAACCCTTGGCTTTGATTTTGTTCATCTCTCTTTTCTATATTTTATTATTAATTGTATTTTATTATCAGCTATATTCTATACCAGTTATATTTTATACCAGTTATATTTTATACCAGTTATATTTTATACCAGTTATATTTTGTTAACAATCGTATTCTACTGTAAGTCATACTCGGCTGTCAGTCATATTCTACTTCCAGTTATACCCGACTGTCAGCTATACTCTACCGCTAATCATAATCTACCGTCAGGCTTATTCTCTACTTCCAGTCATATTCTACTATCAGCCATACTCGGTTGTCAGTCATATTCTCCTGTCAGTCATATTCTCCTGTCAGTCATATTCTACCGTCAGTCATATTCTACCGTCAGTCATATCCTATTGTCAGGCATATTCTACCGTCAGCAATATTCTACTTCCTGCCATATTCTACTATCAGCAATATTCTACCGTCAGTCATATCCTACCGTCAGCAATATTCTACTTTCTGCCATATTCTACCGTCAGCAATATTCTACTTCTTGCCATATTCTACTGTCAGCAATATTCTACCGGCAGTCATATCCTACCGTCAGCAATATTCTACCGGCAGTCATATCCTACTGTCAGCAATATCCTACTGTCAGCAATATTCTACCGGCAGTCATATCCTACCGGCAGTCATATCCTACTGTCAGTCATATTCTACCATCAGCAATACTCTACTATAGTTATATTCTACTTCTCTCACAAAACTATTTCCAGTCATTTTACTATCAGTCAAAATAATTTAATCCATATAACACATCTAACCAATTACTTCAGGTTTCTCCTATACTCTTCTATCTCCGGATCATTTCCAAGGATAAAATGATCTTCTTCAATTTCCACCCACTTTGGCTTTTTTACAGAATAGTCGTGCATGGAAGGGTCATATACGGTAAGCTGCTTTTTCTTTTCTGCAATTGGATCCGGCATGGGAACTGCAGATAATAAGGCTTTTGTATATGGGTGTAATGGATTTGTAAATATTTTCTCGGTCTCTCCCATTTCCACAAATACCCCTTTATGAATCACAGCTATCCGGTCTGCAATAAACCGCATTACAGATAAATCGTGAGCGATAAAAAGGTAAGTTAAATTTCTCTTCTTTTGCAATTCGGATAATAGATTTAAAACCTGAGCCCTGATGGAAACGTCAAGTGCAGATATAGGTTCGTCAGCAATAATAAATTCCGGTTCCATAATCAGTGCCCTTGCAATACCAATTCGCTGCCTTTGTCCTCCTGAGAATTCATGTGGAAAACGGCTGGAGAATTCAGGTAGAAGACCTACATCAAGTAGGGTTTTATCTACCATTTCCTTTCTTCTTGCTTCCGTAATCTTTACTTTTCTATTTAACAAACCTTCGGATACAATATAATCCACTTTGGCACGCTCATTGAGAGATGCCATTGGATCCTGAAAAATCATTTGTATCTTAGCGGTTATTTCCCGATCCAATTCTTTTGATATTTTACCATTGATTTTCTGTCCATGAAATAAGATATCGCCACTCATGGTTGGATTAATTCGAATAATTGAACGGCCTATGGTAGTTTTTCCAGAACCGGACTCACCTACTAAGCCAAAGGTTTCTCCTTTATATATATCAAAGCTTACATCGTTTACTACCACATGTTTATGTCTGTGCTCACCAAAGCTGACTTTTAAGTTTTTTACTTCCAATAATTTTTCTTTGGATTTGCCTACTGCCATGATGTCTTACCTCCTATCTTACGAAGTTCCTTTATATGTTCCGGAGGTTCTACTTTAGGAGCTCTTAGGTCCATTAACCAGGAACGGACTTTATGTGTAGGAGTCACCTCAAAAAGAGGCGGTCTTTCTATAAAATCAATTTTTAATGCCTTAGGATTTCTTGGTGCAAAAGCATCACCATGAACCTCATTGAATAGATTAGGGGGTGTTCCTTTTATGGAATATAAATCTTCACCTTTTTTCCCCAGCTGCGGCAGAGAGGATAGTAACGCCCAGGTATAGGGATGTTTCGGATCATAAAATATTTCTTCACAGGTTCCGTATTCTACAATATCCCCTGCATACATTACTGCAATCCGGTCAGCTACATTAGCAACTACACCTAAGTCATGGGTAATATATATGGTAGTTAAATCATACTTTTTCTTTAAATTCTTTAATAAATCTAATATTTGAGCTTGAATAGTAACATCTAGAGCCGTAGTGGGCTCATCACAGATTAATGTTCTGGGTTTACAGGCAACTGCTATAGCAATTACAACCCTTTGACGCATACCTCCGGAAAATTCATGAGGATATTGCTTATATCTTCGCTCCGGTTCCGTAATACCCACATCCTGCAATATTTCAAGAACTGCAGCTTTACAGGCCTCCCCCTTTAGTCCCTGATGCATTTCAATAGCTTCGCTAATTTGGGCACCGATTGTCTTTAGGGGATTTAAACTGGTCATAGGATCCTGCAATACCATGGCTATCTCTTTCCCCCGAATAGTAAGCCATTCTTTTTCATCTTTAAAAGCCGAAAGATCTTTATCACCATATAAGATTTCACCGGAATCAATCCAGCCGTTTTTATCCAACAGCCCCATAAAGGTTTTTGTAAAAACAGACTTTCCGGAGCCGGATTCACCTACAATTGCAAGGCTTTCCCCTTTGTATATATCCAGGGAAATATCTCTGATTGCATGTAATACTTTACCTCGGAGGTTAAACTTTACGTTTAGATGTTTTACGGATAATGCAATTTCTTTTTCCATTCAGATAACCTCCTTCTACACGTGATTTTTGGGATCTGCCGCATCTGCAAATGCATTTCCAATAATATAAAATGATATAGTTACAACAGATACTACAATGGTTGGAAATATTAACTGATAGCGTAATCCCGGATTCATTAATAAATCACGTCCTGTGGTAATTAGATTACCAAGGCTTGGAATCTCGATAGGCAATCCCAAACCGATATAAGTAACAAACACTTCACTGCCGATAGCCTCCGGTATTGCCATAGCCATACGCAGCATAATAACGGATACCAAATAGGGCAGTAAATTCTTGAATATAATTCTTGTAGTTGGACTACCCAGACATCTGGAAGCAAGATTATAATCTCTGTCACGAATGATAATAATCTGGTTACGAATAAATCTGGACATGCCTATCCATCTGGTTAAACTCATGCCGATAACCAAACTGATAATGCTCGGTTTCATGATATAAGAAAAGAGCACCAGAACCAGGGTGGACGGAATATTATCCAGCACATTGTATAATTCTGTAAAGAAGAAGTCCAATTTACGGACATATCCCCATAGTACTCCCACAATAATGCCAACCACTGCTTCTATTGCCGCCACACACACTCCAATAAGCAGGGAAGTACGGGTTCCTGACCACACTCTGCTCCATAGATCCTGTCCGATTGAGTTGGTACCAAACCAATGCTCACTGTTAGGTTTTACATTACGAAGCAGATTCCCATTCACATCGTTGTTGATTTGATTGGGATCAAATTGTTTCGGTAAATATGGTTGTATAAAAGTGAAGAACAAGATGGAGAAAATAATCACCATCAAAGCTACTGCCATTTTATTTTTTAAAAATGCTCTCAACGTGCTGCCCCAATAAGAATAGTTGGAATAACCGGTTTTTTCTGCACAGGTTTCATCATACACTGCAAATTCAAACAATTCATTTTCTGATAAATTGATGTTTTGTGCATTATCTCCATTTAGAGAACTATTTCTGTTCTGTAAACTATTTTTGCTCTGTGAACCATTTCCACCCTGCGAACAATTTCCGTCTTGTGAACTTTTTCCTTCCTCCTGCAAGCTATTCCTATTTCTATCATTCTGAGAATTACTTTTTGCCCGAACAACTTCACTGACACTTTCTTCCAACCTAATTCTACTGCTTCCGAACTTAGCCATTAACGGGCACCTCCTTTTTTATTAAAACTAATACGAGGGTCAATTAATGTCATAAGCAGGTCTCCCAGCATTAATCCAAGGATACCCACGCAGGCAAATACAATAACAATTGCTTGTACCATAGTGTTATCCTGACGTTTCACAACATCCACTAACAAACCACCCATTCCGGGTATGCTATAAAGGGATTCTACATAAATGGATCCCACAATAGAATTTAAAAATGAAGTAGGTAGATATTGTATCATTGGAACAAATGCATTACGAAAGACATGTTTCATCATAATCTTTTTCTCAGGAACACCTTTTGCTTTTGCTAATTTTACATAATCTTTATTACTTTCATCCACCATATACCTGCGCAGCCACATAGCATAATAGGCTGTGTTACCAATTGCCATGGAGATAATAGGCATAATCCAGGTAGAATAATCATCTTTACTGAATAACATGGAGAAACCAAACCATTCATTTCCAAATATTTGAATAAAAAGAAAATAAACCGCCGCAGGAACTGCCTGAACAAATACAATAAATGCAGTACCAAATTTATCCCAGAACTTACCTTTAGAACGAGCCATAAGGGAACCTAGTGGAAGTCCTACGGTTAAGGAAAGAGCTAAGGCAATGCCTCCCAATTGTAGAGATATAGGAATTTTACCCGCTAAGATTTTAGTAATAGGTACATTGGCACGATAGATTCTGGATGTTCCCAAATCACCATGTAAAAGTTGTATTAAAAAATCCTTTAACTGAATAAGTACAGGTTTATCCAGTCCCATGTTATGTATACCGGCTTGAATCTGCTCATTTGACAGTTTTTCAAAGTTTTGAAAATATCCTTCAATTGGCATCATACGAAGTAGTATAAACACAACGGATATAATGATCGTCAGTGTCAATATTGATCTTGCAAATCTCTTTAACAGATATTTTATCATCTTACTGCTCCTTTATAAATTGTGTCAATTTATATCCCCGGCTTCCTATAACACTCTGCAAAACAATAGTATTGAGATAAACTCTATGTATTAAATATCAATGCCATTGCTTAACAGAGTCTTATAATACTAAAATAGGTTATCCAATGACGGACTTTGCCGCCATTTGGGACAACCTATTTTATTTCTATTCATTTCCTGAGAAATGATATGTCAACCTGCCTATTTCGCCAGTGCTTCACGGTCTTTATTCCATTGATCCTGCGAAGCTTGGAATTCTTCCATAGTTACCGGTTTATCCAATAAATGTTGTCCTTTATGTCGTAATACGGATACACCAAATGGAGCATATTGTCCTTCGTATATATCCTTCTTGGTTATTTGATAGTAGGAACCGCTAACTGCATATGGAACAACAAGAGCATGTTCAATCAGGTAAGCTTCTGCCTTTGCAAATGCATCATAACGTGCTTCCAGGTCAATCATAATCGCTTTAGCTGCATCCACTAATGCATAATATTCCGCTGCTGTATCAGCTACCCCTTCACCAGCCGCCAAAGCTTTATCCATAAAGTTATAGGAATTATCAGCGGTAAATGGATCTGTAAACGTTTGAGGATCAGCATAGTCTGCACCCCAGTTGGTCTTCATAAATGCATATTTACCGGAGCGGCGGACTTCGGATAAGAAGTTTGTGGAAGGACCGGCTTCAACAATGATATCAATATAATCTTTACCAAGTAAGTTCTCTAATTGTTGTTCAATAACTACACATTCATTTCCCCAATCTGCATTACCTGAGTTGCCTGGATTGTAGGGCATAAGTATTTTAATCGGGAAAGTAACACCTGCTGCCGTAAGTTCGGATACCGCCGCTTCTTTATAAGAAAGAGCTGCTTTTTCATCAAAACTGTTGCCATTATTAATGGCATCTAAATCACCATAGCTGGTGTAATCTTTACCTTCATTTGTTACAAAAGTTTCTGGTGTAATGGTATTAATCAATAAAACTTCCGGCGTTTCCGGTTCCGTAACGCTAAGAGCTCTCACTCTGTCTAAACCTGCTTTCAAAGATTGACGGAAGTTCTCATTATTAACAGCCATTCTCCAGTTATCCGGTTCATATTGTTTATCAAACTGGGGATTAAAATTAAAACTATAAAAATAAGAATAATCTACTTCAACACGACTCTTACTTATTAACTTTGCTCTCTCCGGATCTGCTAACCAATCATCTACTATATTGGATTCAATGGTGGCGTAATCCATCTCTCCTGTTTGAACCATCTGGGGAGCTAAGGTATTCGCTTCTGCATTATATCTCTCAACAATTTTATCAATATAGATATGTTCCGCATCCCAGTTATTCTTATTTTTTACATAGATCTTTGTTTCCTGAGGAGCAAATTCACTTAAGATATACGCACCGTTGTAATACATTTTAGTATTATCAGAACCAAATTCAGCACCTAATTCTTCTAATAAAGGACCATATGCAGGCATATAGCATACATAGGTTAAGGAGGATAAGAAATAAGGAACCGGATGTGTCAGAGTATATTCTAAAGTATACTTATCTAATGCTTTCACACCAACCTCAGAAAAATCAATATTTAAATCATTTCCTTCTACTTCTTCTGTTTCCGGATTATCTTCTACCTGACTATTAAAATATTCTTCTGCATTTTTAATTACACCAAATAAAAGCTGAGCTGTACCGCTTTCATATTCCGGTGTTAATACGAATTTCATTGCACTGACAAAATCCTCAGCAGTAACTTCGGCTACTTCTTTTCCTTGGTAATCATACCATTTTTGACCTTCACGAATCTTAAAGGTGTAAGTAAGACCATCCGGACTCATTTCCCAGGATTCTGCTAAAGAAGGTTGAATCTGTCCTAAGTTATCGTATTCCACTAAGGTATCAATTACATTAGCACCTACATCAAACTCCGTTTCAGAAACGGTTACCAGGTAATTCATAGTGGTAACTTCTCCTGCGTATAGTTTACGGTAAACTACTTCATCGGATGCCCCTTTTTTCTTACCGCATGCTGCAAATGCCGTTGTAACAAATGTCAGGCATAATAGTAATGAGATGATTTTTTTCTTCATAAAACTCCTCCTTTTTTGTTGTAATTGTATGCAGAACTTTTGTCAGCATTCTATTAATAATAATTAAATAAACAAGAAAATCTTTTAATCTCACATGCCCCTTATTGTATTAACGCGTCAAAGTCTAAAATTATAAAACGTATGTATGTGTTATCTTGCTTCTTAAATTAAAGGACATGATCCAATCTATCTTTTCATATGTAAAGACAGTTATTTAACAGGCTGCTTTGTATCGTTTACAGACAAAATTTTACGATTAAATAATATGTTAAGTATACATTATCTTATTCTTTGATTCAATAGTAAATGAAAGATTGTATACACGAATTTCAAAGGACTTTTAGTTAATTAACATGGCAGGAACAGAGTCAATTCCTATCCCTGGTTTATCCACCATTCGTATTATATTTTCCTCATAAATGGGGCCTCCTTCAAAAGGATCCACTTTACATAAAGAAGGGCCATCTAAATCTGCTTTTGTTATGATACTTTTAGCGGCTGCCAGATGAGCAGCTGCACTGACGGACAATTTACTTTCCAACATGCATCCAATCATACATTCTATTCCATAAATTTCGGCAATACTGCAAATCTTTAAGGCATTATAGATTCCGCCTGTTTTCATTAACTTAATATTGATTAAATCCGCAGCACCTTCTTGAATAATGTTAATTGCATCTTCCGGTGAAAACACGCTCTCATCTGCTAATATAGGGGTATATACGTGACTTGTAACGAACTTCATTCCCTTTAAATCATGAGCAGGTACCGGCTGCTCTACCAGTTCAATGTTAAGTCCCTTTTCTTCCATAGCCGTTATGATTTGAACCGACTGTTTCGCATTCCATCCCTGATTGGCATCTACACGAAGCTTAATATCCGGACCGACCGCTTCCCTGATGGCTGCTATGCGTTCTACATCCTTAAGTCCTTCTTTTCCAACTTTTATCTTGAGAATCTTATAGCCTTTACTGACTGCATCCAAGCTGTCCGCAACCATTTCCGGTATTGGATTCACACTGATGGTTAAGTCTGTTTCTAATTCAGTTTTATTTCCCCCAAGTAACTTATATAAAGGTGTTTGATATTTTTTAGCATATAAATCGTATACAGCCATATCAACAGCAGCTTTTGCAGAGGTGTTTTTCACCATGCAGCTATGTAATTTATAAAAGATTCCGTCTAAATTCTCAATGTCCATACCAACTAAGGCAGGTTTTATAAATTCTCTGATTGCCGTAATAATAGAACCTTTCGTTTCTCCTGTAATAACCGCGGTAGGAGGTGCTTCACCATATCCGGATAGTTCCGTATCGGTAGTAATTTTTATTACTACATCTTCTACATATTCCACAGTCCTTAGTGCAGTCTTAAATGGTCTGGCAAGAGGTATACTTATAACCCCCAGCTCAACATCCTTAATTACCATAGCCCTCTCCTTTTTCAGCATCTTTTAATTTTCAGCAACTTTTAATAAGAAACAGTTTTAATGTTCTGTTATCCGCTAAACAATCCTGTTATTATTCTTGTTCTTTGAATAACGCCAAGGATATATCCTGCATCAAACGCTCATAAGCAGGAACATCCACTTCATTTCCGCAGAAACATATAATAAAGGGTTCCTTCCCATAAACAATACCAACATCATGAGTAATCCCATCATCTTCACCGGTTTTATGAGCAATGTCTGCATTTCCATGAATAAAAAAAGGTATCTTTCCATTTAGCCTTTGGTTCTTTAATATACGAAGCATTTCAGCAGAAGCTTCTTTCGAAACCAACTCTCCACGGTACATTTTTTCCAACAAGCCGGCAATGTCACTGGCAGAAATGTAATTTTCAATTCCCAAAGCTGCTTTTTGTGAATCAAATAAATAGCGGTTCAATTTGATCTGTCTGCACCCAAGCTCCCCCATAGTGTGATTAATTTGGTCCATGCCCAAATATTTAATAAGAAGATTGGTAGCCGTATTATCACTTAAGATAATCATTAGTGTATATAAGTCTTCTAAAGTTACCTGTAAACCATCGTGCATATAGGTTAAAGCACCGCAGGAAGGTAATTTATCTTCACTTTTAATTGTAAATAAATCTGTTGTATGTATGGAACCTGTTTCCAGCCTGGAAAAAGCTTCTATTAAAATTGGTATCTTAATAACGCTGGCTGCCTGCAAGGGCATATCCTCCTGAAAGGTAAGCTTCTCACCGGTTACCAGATTCTTATAGTAAAAACCTACTTTGCCCGGAATCTTCTGTAATTGCTTTAATATATTTTCCTTCACCCAACAAACGCCTCTTTCATTTTATAAATGTAAATATTAAAAAAATAGGGAGTAATCTCTTGACTACTCCCTTGTTTACTTTAAATTATTATAATGAACCCTGTTTTTAATGTCAATAGCTTTTATAATTATTCAAAATATTTCATATGCCCTTCTCAAACAAGATGTAAATATGAACATCTAAGAAAGGATTCTAAGTTTCCTCCCTATTCTTATAACGGTTTACCGCATTTGGGGCAATACTCAAACTCTTCACTGGTGCTAAATCCACAATTGGTACATTGCTTGAATACCCGGTGTCCATAGGGAAAATGCAAATCCTTAGGGTCTATTTCCACCGTTTGTCCTTTTTCTATCCTTTTCCCTAATTCATTAGAAATATCACAAATTCCATTACAGCAGGAAGTTTTCACAAAATACCTCTTTCCCCATTTAAACAAAGGTATAAAAAAGAGGCTGAAATACATATATCTCACAAAAACTTCCAGTCTTCCAAAATGTCCGCAATTGGGACATATCAGTGTCTGATTAAAATCAAGTCTTTTTTCACCGTTGCTGATTCCAAATATAAAGAACATCTAAAGTCCTCCTTTTATTGCAAATAGATGTATACTTATTAATATATTCACAAGCTTATGCATACTTATAAGCAGAAATAAATACCCTTATAATTCCTTTTATAATTTGTAACTTAACTTGAGAAATACAATGTCTGACAAACGCTTCACTCTTTTTCATAATATCATGAACATAACGTATTCATGATATTGGTACTATACTCAAACTTTGCAAGCAAACTTCTAACTGTTTACTCCGTTTGTATTATACCATATCTCAATATTTTAAGTAACATTTTTTATATTTGACTGGCTTTATCCCTTATGATACAATACCACTTAATTCAAAAAATGATTTAAACAGTATACAAAGATTGCTCATATAATGGGCAACCGGATAGGAGGAACTTATGAGTTATATACCAACCGTAGAAGAAGCATATGAGATTCTAAAAAAATATAACAAAGATGAATTCCATTTAAAACATGGTAAAATTGTTTCCGGTGTTATGGGTTATTTTGCAAAAGAATATGATCCGGAACATGTGGCTTATTGGAAAGTAGTGGGTATATTACACGATTTGGATTTTGAAATGTATCCGGAGCAGCACTGTATAAAAGGACAGGAATTAATGAAAGAATTGAATCTGGATGAAGGAATTATCCGCAGTACTGCCAGCCATGGATATGGAATTACTGTAGATATAAAGCCGGAATTATATATGGAAAAAGTACTTTATGCCATAGATGAATTAACCGGACTAATTGGTGCAGTAGCTATCATGCGTCCTTCCAAAAGCGTATCCGACCTGGAAGTAAAATCCGTAATGAAGAAATTTAAAACTGCCAGTTTTGCCGCCGGATGTTCCAGAGAAGTTATTCAAACGGGTGCCGATATGTTAGAAATGGAATTAACTGAATTAATTAGTAAAACCATTCTTGCCATGAGAAGTTTAATGCCGGAGATGGAGATTTAGATTAATGCTTTAATAAAACACGCACCCCTAAAGTGGTGCGCGTTTTTTGTTCTACTTCTTTTCTACCGGATCATAGCCCACAACAGTCCATATTCCTGTTTTATCCCGTCTTATCAGACGTTTCATATATACTCTTCTCACAGGAGTCACAGCTCCGTTAATCTTCGCAATTGTATTCTCATCTGAATTATACAAGATTTCCACATCTTCATAAGGGATCGGATATTCTCCTTTAATACCTTCCGGAGAAATTATCTGGCTGACAAATACTTGTGCTACATAAGCCGGATCTAACATCCAAGGTGAATGTCCCTGATCTACACTTTCCTGATCATTTTTTACTATTCCCAAATCTACCGGTACTTCAACTTGTGGTGTCATTGGAAAATCCTTGCTTGTATTTCTGGAACTTTCCTCCATGTATACCTCCACCACAGGATCTTTTATATCGTAGATACGCTGCCATTCCTTAGTTTCTGTGTTCTTAGTTGTTTCAGAGCGGTTGCGGTATAGAAAACGTATCAAATCATAACAATCTACCCAAATCTCATTGACCCCTTCTTTTTGAGATTCATCAAATATAAGCTGTAGTCCAAAATGTAAATGAGAAGTGTCTATATTATTGGTATTTTCTTTTGGGCTGTATCCTGTTCTGCCTAAATATCCAATTACATCACCGGCCTTTACAATACTGCCTTCTTCCAGAGATTTATTATAAGGAAAATTCTTTCTTAAGTGGGCATAGTAATAATAACGTTTCTTATCAAAACTTCTGATTCCGATTCTCCAGCCGCCATATTGATTCCAGCCTATGGCTTCTACATAGCCGGATTCCACTGCAACAATTGGTGTTCCTACCTGCCCCATCATGTCATGTCCCAAATGAACTCTTTTATACCCATAACTTCTGGAAGCACCAAAATCATCATAATCACTATAAGGAAAATTCTTGGCAATAGGCAGAAAGGCTTTCAGTCCATATTTCTTAACCCATACTTTTTCTTCCGGATTGGTATCGCTTGGTACCTGAATCTCATATTCCCCCACGAAACCTCCCAGAATTGCCGTATAAGCTTCCAGATAATAATTATAATATTTCATATCTTTCGTTATGCTATCCATGGTTTCTTCTTTTGATCTAAGTCTTTCCACCAAATCAGACATATGTTTTTCCCTGTATTTTGAAAAATCTCCTCCATATCTTGCTCCCAAGAACGCAAGCAGTTCAATCCAATTCAGCTTCACATCTTCTAAATGAGACTCTACATCATAATTATAGGCTTTATCCATAGCTGCATAGCAAACATCAAATTCCACCCATTTTATGTAATCTTTCTCGGCAGTAGGCAAGAAAGCATCAATAGAATTTTCCTTCACATTTTGATAAATAAGAAAGGAAGCTAAAATAATAAGTATAACCAACTCTCCGATAATTCCGTGTCTTATATTGATTTTTTTAATCATGAGCACCTCTCAGATACGCTATAGTATTATATTATGTACTACTTTCATATGCTATTACAATGACTTATATTTTCTATAAAGAAATGCAGAATTTGCACTTTTTTGAAGAAATTGGTGGTATAATAAGTATCATATCCTGTTATAAGGATTGGAAGTAATACTAATCTTACATTATAATCGAGATAATAGGGAAAACTGAAAAGGGCGTTCATTGTACTTCCAACAAAACTCCGATGCCCTTAGAAAGAGGTAGATATGAAAAAAGAATGGTCATTAGATGCACTTTACAAAGGCTACCAGGATGAAGCCTTTCAAAATGATTTCAAACAGATGAAAGAACTAATCACAGCCATAAAAGATTATGTGGGGACACTGGCTGATTTAAAACCAGAAGAAGCACTCCCCTCACTTATTAATTATTTGGAAGAGTATACCTTGGTTTGTAATAAGTTGTCCGTATATCCTTCTCTTCGTCAATCAACTAATACTACAGACAGCGAAACTGCAGCATTAATAGGAAAATTAGAAGAAATAGACAGTACCTTATCAAAAGAAAGAGCAATGATTCACAAATACATTGGTGCTGTTCCTAACCTTGATCAAATCATTTCTGAAAATGAAAAGTTAAAAGAATATGATTTTCTGCTTCATGAAATAAAAAGAGAAGCCAAACATACCTTAAGCGATGATGTGGAAGAAGTAATCGCAAAAATGAATTTGTCAGCCGGCTCTGCCTGGGCTATGCTTCATCAATATCTGACTTCTACTGTAGTAGTAGATTATAATGGAGAAGAAACCACCCTTTCCGGTATCCGTAATCAAGCTTATGATCCGGATCAAAAGGTTCGTAAATCAGCTTATGATGCAGAAATAGCTTCCTACCATAAGATTAAAGATGCCGTTGCATTTTCTCTTAATAATATCAAATCTCAGGTAAATACCATTGCTGAATTAAGAGGATATGAGTCTCCATTGGCAATGACTTTGGAAAATTCAAAAATGAAGAAAGAAACTTTAGATTCCATGTTAACGGCAATGAATGAATATATGCCTAAGTTCCATGCTTACTTAAGAAAGAAAGCAGAAATTTTAGGACATAAAAACGGATTACCTTGGTATGATTTATTTGCACCATTGGGAGAATCCAGTCGGACTTTTACCGTGGAAGAAGCAAAGGAATATCTTGTTACTCATTTTCGCGGCTTCTCTGATGATGCAGCGGATTTGATTGAAACTGCCTTTGATAATGAATGGATCGATTTCTTCCCTCACCAGGGAAAGGTGGGAGGCGCATTTTGCTGTAACCTTCCTTATATAAAGGAAAGCCGTATCCTTACAAACTTCGATGGTACACTTAGTGATGTAGTTACATTGGCTCATGAACTTGGCCATGCTTACCACGGCTACAATATTCAGGAACATCTGCCTTTAAATACAGAATATTCCATGCCAGTTGCTGAAACAGCCTCTAATTTTAACGAATTAATTATCATGAACGCTGCTATTAATGAGTCTGAGGGAAAAGAAAAGCTGGCACTTTTAGAAAGTCAGATACAGGATACAACACAGATTATTTGTGATATTTACTCACGTTACCTGTTTGAAAGTGCTGTATTTGAAAAGCGCAAAGACTCTTTTCTATTTGCAGATGAACTGGAGAAGATTATGCTTGAATCCCAAAAAGAGGCTTATGGTGACGGCTTAGACCATTCCTGCCTGCATCCATATATGTGGGTTTGCAAAGGTCATTATTATTCAGAAGCATTAAGCTTCTATAACTTCCCATATGCATTTGGCGGATTATTCGCCAGAGGGCTATATGCAAAATATCAGGAAGAAGGAGCTTCCTTTGTTCCGAAATACCGTGATATATTAAAAGCAACTACGGTAAAATCCGTTGAAGATGTTGCAGCCATGGCTGGTATTGATTTAACCTCCCTTGATTTCTGGAGAAAAAGTTTACAATCCGTAGCTGAATCCATTGACATATTCCTAAATATGAGTATGTAATCTTTCTTAAACCATAGATTTTAAAACAAACTCTATATTAATGAAAAATACCTACCGGCTATTGACTAAACCGGTAGGTATTTTATTTAATCTACAAAAGCCTGATGTTTCCATTTACCGCTAAGAAATCTCCATCCAAAGCAGCTTCCCCTAAACACCCAGTCAAGTGTCATGGCAATCCATACACCGTATACACCAAGTCCCATATATCTTCCTAATATATAACTAAAGGTTATTCGCCATAACCACATGGACAATATGGAAGTTAACATAGTAAACTTCACATCATTGGCAGCTCTAAGTGCATTAGGTAAAGTAAAGGATAAAGGCCAAAAGATAATTCCGCACACTGCATGGTATACAACTAACTTATATGCCACATGTAGTGTTTCTGAAGATAAGTTATATATTTGCAGCATAGGGGTTGCCGCTAAAATGAATCCAATGTTTAAAAAGAACATAGCAATATAGGTTGTTTTCATTAATTTCTTCGTATACTTTTTGGCCTCTTCAAAATTATTGGCACCAACACATTGACCGATTACTGTAATCATGGCTAAACCTATTGATGAACCCGTTATAGACTGAAAGTTTGCCAGATTACCTGCAACTGCATTAGCTGAAATGGCAGTTAAACCAAAGCTTGCAATTAGTCCCTGCACTAAAATCTTACCGATTTGAAACATACTGTTTTCTAAACCGCTTGGAATTCCAATCCGGAGTATTCTCTTAATCATCTTCCAGTCAAAACCCACTTTAAATACATTATTTATATGAATAACATGTTTCTTGTTAGATATTACCACAATCATAACCACAGCGGCAACGAACCTGGAAATTAAAGTAGGTATTGCCACTCCTTCTGCGGACATATGAAATCCATAAATAAGAATTGCATTGCCTGTAATATTAATTGCATTCATTAGAAGTGAAACCTTCATAGAAATTTTGGAATTTCCCATGGCCCGGCATAACGCAGCACAGGAATTGTATATTGCTATAAAAGGAAAAGACATGGCTGTTATGTAAAAATAAATTCTTGCATTCTTCATAATCTCCTGACCGACATTACCATATATCAGATGCAGTATACCGTAGTTTCCAATAAAAGATATCACCATAACAACTATTGAAATAGCACCTGTTGTAAGTAATAATTGATTTCCGGATTTACATGCTTCTTTTTCATCCTTGTGTCCGAGAAACTGGGATGCAACAACCGCACCACCTGTTGCCAAAGCAGCGAATACATTAATAAGCAGTATGTTTAGGGTATCTACTAAGGATACACCGGACATAGCAACTTCACCGGCATAAGATACCATCATGGTATCAGACATACCAACTGCAACTGCCAGAAGCTGTTCAATAATAAGTGGAATAATTAATTTGCGTAGCTGCTGTTTCGTAAACATTTTATCTTCTCCTAATCTGTAAAAAACTATATGTGCTAAAAATCTTATGTTGTTGATACCGATAATTCCTATATACCATTATTACAAAAGTAATTTACCGCATCATTATACCAACGGATAACATTATGCACTTAAAAAAATAAAATATCAATGCCCTTTTTACAAAGCACTTAACAGTTTTATGATTATCCTTTCATAAGCTGCCAGGGCATAGTCCATTTCCATGGGCCTTTTGGCTATATTTTTTGCTGTTCCCTGGCTGATTTATGTGGATAGGATAGATTTTATTAAAGACTATGTTGAACCGATATTTGAGAATTGTGAATAGTAAATTCCTGTTTATTGGTGAAGTGATGACACAAATGTCCACAATATATTGTAATCGTCTGGGGTAGGGTTACAAATTCAATAAGAAAAACCGTAGCGGTAATTCACATTATTGTGATCTACATGCTACGGTTTATTCATTATTTTGCAGAACTTTATTACATTAAAGCTCACTCATAAGTAGTAAATACGTAGTGAAATAGATAATGAAATCCTATAAATTGACTGATAAATACAGTCTTTTAGTGATGATAAAATATCCTGCTGGCTTTTTTACCGAAAAAGTATCTGATAAAATCTCAAAGGTAGAAAAGGTATACAAAGTTTAGGAATTTCAGAAAACTAAATTTACAATATATTATTCTATGGTAAAATCTAAATACATCAAAGATTTACAAAATTCGAAGTAACGAACCCAGAAAATTATTTCAACAAAAGTATAGGGAAGGAAAATTAAATGAACATTAAATTAATAGCCAGTGATATGGATGGAACTTTATTACAGAACGGAAGCCAAAATGTCACTGCTAAAATATTAGAAATCATAGAAAATTTGCAAGAAAAGGGCATACTTTTTGTAGCTGCCAGCGGCAGACAATATGCCAACCTATACCGGTTATTTGAACCGGTAAACAAAAACATGGCCTTTATATGCGAAAATGGTGCTTTGGTTATGTATCAGAATAAAATATTATCCAAAACTTCAATGGATAAAGAAATTGCTTTCAAAATCATTGAAGACATCCGAAACAGAGAAGGCTGTGAAGTTCAGATATCCGGTGAAAACACAACCTATCTTATACCAAAATCAGAAAGTTATATCAATCATTATAAGAATGTATTAAAAAACAATTATAAAGTAATTGAAGACCCTTCTGATATTACTGAGGAAATAATAAAAGTATCTGTCTATGAAGAAGCAGGAATTATGGAGAATTCCGGAACCTATTTTATAAATAAATGGCAGGATAAAGTAAAATGTACGGTATCCGGATATGGCTGGTTGGATTTTGTATCCCCTGCTGTTAATAAAGGTACCGCTTTAAATGACCTGTTAGAAAAGCTATCCTTATCTACTGAAGAAGTTATGGCCTTTGGAGATAATTATAATGATTTGGAAATGTTATCAATGGCAAAATACGGTTATGTTATGAATAATGCTGTTGAAGATATAAAAAAACGGTACTCCTATTATAGTACTTCCGTAGAAGAAACACTTATGGATATTTTTGAATTAGATATTAAATAAATATATAATTATAACTTCAATAAGAGGTTGTTATAATGAATTTACCTTTGCAATCAAGAATTTACATATACACTTTACTATACGTATTGAATAAGTTATTGACATTGACGTTACGTAATGGTTTATGATAACCTTGTGAGAAGCACTATGAATCAGAAAAGAGGTTTGTTATGGAATATACAGTACAAAAACTTGGAAGAATGGCCGGCATCAGTCCAAGAACATTACGATACTATGATGAAATCGGATTGTTAAAACCCAAAAGGATTAATTCCTCCGGTTATAGAATCTATGGAGAATCCGAAATAAACCAATTACAGCAAATCTTATTCTATCGTGAACTAGGTATCAGCTTAGACAGCATCAAAAATATAGTTACCGCACCTTCTTTTGATGGTGTAAAAGCCCTAAAAGAGCATCATGAAAAGCTTCTCCAAAAGCAAGAACAATTAAATCAATTAATAGCAAATGTTGAAAAAACATTAGCTCTGACAGAAGGGAGAGTAACAATGTCTGATAAAGAAAAATTCCAAGGCTTTAAACAGAATTTATTAGAGGAAAACGAGAAAAAATACGGCAAAGAGATTCGCGAAAAATATGGAGAAAGCACCGTAGCAAAATCCAACAAAAAATTCATGAATATGACCGAAGAACAATATAACGAGGCAAACAGACTTTCAGAAACACTAATGGAAAAATTAAAAGAAGCCATGAAAACCAATGATCCTTCTGGTAAATTAGCCCAAGAAGCAGCTGACCTCCATAAAAAATGGCTCTGCTATTACTGGGACTCCTATTCCAAAGAAGCCCATGCAGGCCTTGCTCAAATGTACGTAGACGATGAAAGATTCACCGCTCACTACGACAAAGATCAACCTGGAACTGCGAAATTCTTAAGAGATGCCATCTTTATCTATACGGGTCAAAAACTACAGTAAAGGCAAATACTAAACTTAACAGTAAAGGCAAATACTAAACTTATGTTGTAATTGCCTAATCCTGTGCTATAATCAGAATACAAGTAATCGAAAATAATCGATTATCCCATTTAAGTAGCTATCTCACTCTCTGAGGGTGAGGATAGCTACTTTTCTCAATCCATTTCTCTTAGCAAATCGAACCTATCAAAAATCATCTGCTTCAGATTTTCGGAGTTGACCTCCATTAAGTCAATTCTCTCATAAATTACTTTTTTCAGGCCCCAATATCTACTTGAATACTTTTCATTTTTTGGTGTTCCAATACAATAATCGCCCTGCTGAGCAAAGTCTACATTGTCTTCTTCTCGCAGCGGCCACCAAAACACCCAATGGTTAGTAGGAGAGCAGCCTTCATTCCAATTGTTCATATCGTTGTACTCAAATTTTGATAAATAAATACAAGGCAAACCTTCTTCATCGTCTTTATCTCCCAAGTATATTTCCATAGCATATACTGGTGCATCTTTCCAACCATTTTGGCTTTCGCAGTCAGGGTCGGTATTGCTTTGGAACAGCAGGATAAAATCACTAATCAGCCAGCCATGTGCTTCGTTATCAGACTTCCACCTTAAGGCTTTAGGAGCCGCCAGTTGGTAATCTGTCTTTTCCTGAGCGACTATCCTCGTATAATCCATCAGCTTTTGTACATTGTCATATGTCTTATATAAAACCTGTAAGGCGTTACGGATATTTTCACTTGAACTCATAATAATAATCTACCTCCACTTTTATTTGCACGGCATCCTCAAAGGAAAACTTACTTTCCATCGAGTAATCAAACCAATAATATTTGTCGCAAGACACAGAATAGGGCATATCAAGCTCCATCGTTTGGAATTGGTCAAAGCCTTTCCGTGTCAGCAGAGAAATCAAATCTGAAATAACCAATGTAGAAAATGGATTGCCAAACTTGAGTTTGCGAAGCTCTTGTAAAAGCGACTGCCATGTTGCATATCCAAATAATACATCCGAGCCTGAAAACAATTTCCGCTTAGTAATATTCGTATATATATCAGCACATGCCATTGCATCACCCACAAGCAGGAGTATTTTAGACTTACTGCCCGCTCTGCGAGTTATTATTCTGCTTTCTCTTTGTAGTTGGTTTCTACTTTGCTCTGCCATTTCTTTTTCATCAAATAGTGAGTAGTCAACATCATCGTCAGAAGAAAGGCCACTTGTATATTTCACTTCAATCCCAATGGCAATACGGTCAAATTCAATGTAAACATCAAGCTCGCCCTCGCTGTCATAAGGCCAAAATTCGATGTTATCATTCCAAAATCCAGTATTAATACCATCAATAGAATCGGCAATGTCAGGCGGAAATACAGCATTTCTCAATATGGGCTTTAAACCTTCGTTAAACGGTATGTATCTTAAATGACCGAAAAAGTTTCCGGTTAATTCATCTTCCGATATTTCCGAAAGATTACCGTTGTTTTTTGTTATTTTATTATGTATTTCGGCAATCATACTACCCACCAGCTTTCTAAATTAGATTCATTCTGACACCAACACTATACCATATAATTCCATTCCCTTCAATAGTAATCGAACATGCTTTCTTGATTTGTCAAAGACTACCATAACAAGAGGGTGTACCATATATATGGTACACCCTCTTGTTATAAACATACTCCAGTGAATTAAGAAAACCCGGGAAGACCCTCTCCAAATCCCTACAACCTTATGTCATACAAAATAAAGCCTTATGCCGTCTGTTCAAACTGAGAATTATAAAGGTTCGCATAAAATCCGCCCTTTACGATTAATTCTTCATGGTTACCTTGTTCTACAATATCTCCGTCTTTCATAACCAGGATTAAATCAGCATTTCGTATTGTAGAAAGCCTGTGGGCAATGATAAAACTGGTTCTGCCTTTCATTAAATTATCCATTGCCTTTTGAATTCTAACTTCCGTTCTGGTATCAACAGAACTGGTGGCCTCATCCAGAATAAGAATCTTAGGATCTGCAAGAATAGCTCTTGCAATGGTAAGGAGCTGTTTCTGTCCCTGTGAAACATTATTTGCTTCTTCATTTAATTCCATTTGGTAGCCATCCGGTAACGTAGAAATAAAATGATGAGCATGAGCAGCTTTTGCTGCTTCTATTACTTCTTCATCTGTGGCATCTTCTTTTCCATACCGGATATTCTCCATAATGGAACCATGGAAAAGCCATGTATCCTGTAAAACCATACCGAATATTTTACGTAATTCACTTCGGTTAAAATCATTAATATTATGACCATCAACCAGAATTTCACCTTCATTAACATCATAAAAACGCATAAGCAGTTTTACAATGGTTGTTTTTCCTGCTCCGGTAGGTCCAACAATGGCAATCTTTTGTCCCGGCTTTATTTTAGATGAGAAATCATTAATTATTATTTTATCTGGTGTATAACCAAATTTTACATGTCTGAATTCAACTTCACTTTGTATTCCTTCCACGGAAACGGGATTTTCCACTCCTTGTATTTCCTCTTCTTCATCCAGGAATTCAAATATTCTTTCCGAAGCTGCCGCTGCCTGTTGTATTTGATTGGATATCTGTGCCATCTGTCCGATTGGCTGATTAAAGTTTCTCACATACTGTATAAAAGATTGAATGCTTCCTACTTCAATACGATTCTGGATAGTCAGATAACCTCCTAAAACTGCCACTGCCACATAACCAATGTTTCCCACAAAAGACATAATCGGGAACATTAATCCGGAATAAAACTGGGATTTCCAGGCGGAATCATAAAGTGCATTATTGTTTTTCTTAAATTCTGCAATCACCTTTTCTTCTCCGTTAAATACCCGAACCACCTGATGTCCTCCATACACTTCTTCTACCTGGCCATTTACATGACCTAAATATTCCTGTTGTGATTTAAAGTAGATCTGTGATTTTTTAACCATAAAACCAATCAGCACGCCGGAAAGAGGGAGTACCAATAGAGCTACCAAAGTCATAGATACACTGATGGATAACATCATAATTAATATACCGATAATTGAGGTAATGGAAGTAACAATCTGCATCAAACTTTGATTCAAGCTGTTGCTTAACATATCTATATCATTGGTTACTATAGATAATACCTCACCATGAGTTTTTGAATCAAAATACTTCATTGGCAGGCGATTTATTTTTTCTGATAATTCTTTTCTCAATTGATAAGTTACCTTTTGAGAAATTTTAGTCATTATAAACCCTTGTACTAAGGAGAATAAAGAACTGGCAATATATAATCCCAGTAAAAATAGTAATGTTCTTCCTATTTTATCAAAGTCAATTCCTCCTGTACCGGATATCTTGGCCATTAAACCATCAAATATAGAGGTGGTTACATTACCAAGTATTTTAGGTCCTACGATAGAAAAAATGGTACTTCCGATTGCAAAGATAATCATTATAATTATTCTTATTTTATATTTTGAAAGATAAACCGCTAATTTTGATACTGCCCCTTTAAAATCTTTGGCTTTTTCTCCCGAAAATCCACCCATTGGGCCATGTCCTCCGGACTTTCCCATTTTAGGGGTATCATTATTATTTTGAGGAGTATTTTCCTTATTCATGTTAACCTCGCTTCTGGTGCTTAGCACCTTCTAATAAATACAAATTTGTGATTTCAACACAAATTACCGGTTAAAAAATATTACTTTTAACCAAGTTCCTCCTGTGAAAGTTGTGACAGCGCTATTTGACTGTATACCTCACAGCTATTAAGAAGTTCTTTGTGAGTACCTTTTCCCACTATTCTTCCTTCATCCAATACTAATATTTGATCAGCATGGAGAATTGTACTGATTCTTTGAGCAACAATAATTACAGTACTATCTGCAATTTCAGTTTTTAAAGCTTTTCTAAGTGTAACATCAGTCTTATAATCCAAAGCTGAGAAACTATCATCAAAAATATAAATTTCCGGATTTTTTGCAATAGCCCTAGCAATGGACAATCTCTGTTTCTGTCCCCCCGAAACATTACTTCCTCCCTGTGCAATAGGGGACTCATATCTATCCGGCTTTTCTTCAATAAAATTATAGGCCTGTGCAATTTTTGCAGCGCCTTCTATTTCTTGTTGTGTTGCATTTTCTTTACCATATCGGATATTAGAATCAATGGTACCGGAGAATAAAATACCTTTTTGAGGAACATAGCCAAGCTTATCTCTTAAATCATGCTGGGTTATCTTTCTAACATCAACACCGTCTACCTTTACACTTCCTTCTGTTACATCAAAAAATCTGGGAATAAGGTTTATCAACGTAGACTTACCACTTCCGGTACTCCCGATAATAGCTGTGGTTTCTCCCGGTTTTGCAGTAAATGATATATTGGATAGTACATCATCCTCTGCCTTCGGATAGCGAAAAGATACATTTTCAAATTCTACATATCCTTTTTTATAACTATCAAAAGCAGCGGGATTTTTTGGATCTTCTATTGATACTTTTTTATTTAGTACCTCCATAATTCTTGTTGCAGATACGGAGGCTCTTGGTAATATAATAGACAACATGGATAACATTAAAAAGGACATAATAATCTGCATAGTGTAGGATATAAATGCCATAATGTCACCTACCTGCATGGTACCTAAATCTATACTTTCAGCACCTATCCAGATAATAAGTATGGTAATTCCATTCATAATCAATAACATAACCGGCATCATAAATGACATTACCCGGTTAACAAATAGGTTTGTTCTCATTAAATCTGTATTGGCTTTATCAAATCTTTTTTCTTCCGTCTTCTCTTTACTAAAGGCACGAATGACAGGAAGTCCGGTAAGGATTTCTCTGGTAACCAGATTCAATCGGTCTACTAACTTTTGCATAAACTTAAACTTAGGCATGGCCAGTATAAATAATGTACCCACTAAGCCAAGAAGCAGACAGACACCTAAAGCAATAATCCAGGTCATAGAAGTATTGGTATGCAATACTTTTATAACACCTCCAATGGCAAGAATCGGTGCATAAAACACCATTCTAAGAAGCATTACCATAATCATCTGAACCTGCTGTATGTCATTGGTGCTTCTTGTAATCAAAGATGCCGTAGAGAACTGATCAAATTCTAAATTAGAGAATTGCATTACTGAAGTAAAAACCTTTTCTCTCAAATCTTTTCCTAAACCTGCACCCACTCTGGAAGATAAAAATCCAACTGATACCGAAGCTAAGGTGGCAACTAAAGCTAACCCAAGCATTTTAGCGCCGGTTAGGAGAATATAATTTTTCTGAATGTTATTAACATTTATACCGACAGCCTGATACTCACGTTTTACAGCTGTAATAACCCCCTGTTCCAGCATAGCGGCAGGAACCGCCGAAGTTTTCTCCTCTATGGATCCTATTATCCGGTCTGATTGTTCTTTTGGTAATGCGGTGATAATATCAAGTAAATTTTTATCCGCCATTTCCTTTGGCAATTGTGATAACAGTTGTGATCTTATCTCTTTTATTTCTTCGGAATCGCTGCCAAGCATGCTGGTTATTATTAGCGCATCACTCATAATCGCCTTTAATTTGTCATAGTTTTCTTGATTCTCTTTCCTGCTTTCTTGCAGCAAATATATATTTTCTTTATCCAGACTCGGATATTTTTTTTGATAATCTTTGTATTCTTCTTTTGTTAAATTGTCTTTTGACAGAAAAGTATAGGCGTTTAAAACCGCTTCTTCCTCGTCTGCTTCCATCAGCTTTCTTAGATTAGTCATTTGACTTTCTCTTATTACTACAGGAACAGCTTCCTGAACACCGCCCTGCTGAATCCCCACATTTACAATATCGGATGTATAGGTGGGTAAGGATAAATCACAAAAAGCCTGTAATACCAATAACCCAACTATCACAATGATAGATGGTATTGACTTTTTTAAGTATTTAAATAGTTTAAACATATAAATCCTTTCTTGATTCCTTTTTATTTGTATTTCTGTAAATGATAGAAGCTGATTCCTAATGATTTGTTAATCCAATCCCATCATTTTTTTTGCCAACATAACGGTTTCTCCTGCGTCCTTTCCATAACCGTCTGCTCCGATTTCATCTGCATAACTTTGCGTAATAACAGCACCGCCGATAATCACCTTGGCATTAAGACCTTTTTCTCTATTCAGGCGTACTACTTCTTTCATTTCTAACATGGTAGTAGTCATTAGTGCGGATAAACCGATAATATCCGCTTTTTCTTTCTCAGCCACTTCAATTATCTTCTTGGAAGGTACATCTTTACCAAGGTCAATCACACGGAAACCATAATTTTTAAGCATTAAAACCACCAGATTCTTTCCAATGTCATGAATATCTCCCGATACGGTTGCAAGCACAATCGTGCCAAGGTGATTTTCCTTTGCACCTTTCTTTAATAAAGGCTCCAATAGTTCGATAGCCAGTTTCATGGTTTCGGCGGAAGAAATTAATTGGGGCAGAAAATAAATTTGCTTATCAAATAATACTCCCACCTGATTGATGGCAGGAATCAACAAATGATCAAGAATATAGGAGGGTTCTTTCCCTTCTTCCAGTGCTTGATTTACCAAATAGACTATGTTCCTTCTGTTTCCTTTTATAACTGCTTCGTAAATCGGATTGGAATCTAAGGAATCCCCTGGAGTCCCTTCCATTGAACTCTTATTACCTAAAGCAGAAGATGGATTCTTATGGTTTTCTTTTTCCTCCTTAACTAGGGATTTACCGCCGGTAATCACCATTGGTCTGGATGTAACACGATGAATATAACGAATATCTGCCTCATCTTTTCCCATTAATAAATCTGCTGCAAAAATAGTATTCATGAGCAGATCCTGAGCAGGATTGGCTATAGCCATAGTCAGACCTGCTTGTACCCCAAAGGATAAGAAAGTACTGTTAATAAACTGTCTCTCCGGCAGTCCAAAAGAGATATTGGATAAACCGATTACAGTAGCTACCCTTAATTCTTCTTTACAAAACTGAATGGTTTCCACCGTTTCTTTTGCAGCATTTTTATTAGCCCCGATGGTATTTACAAGGCCATCCACTATTATATCTTCTTTTGTCAGTCCAATTTTCTCAGCTTCCTTTATAATTGTCTGAATAATTTCTTTCTTCTCGTCTATATCCTTAGGTAAACATTTTTCTGAAACAGGAAGTAAGATAAACATAGCTCCATATTTTTTAGCTATGGAAAGTAATTGCTCACATTTATTCTTTTCCAGTGAGATAGAATTTATTAAAGCCCGGCCCGGATAAATACGTAGAGCTGCTTCTATAACACTAACATAACTGGAATCGATGCATAAAGGCACATTGGATATGGCAGCAACCTCTTGAACTGCATTTACCATACTTTCTTTCTCATCAATACCATTCATACCCATATTAATATCCAATATATCTGCACCATTTTCAATTTGCTCATTGGCCATGGTAATTACCGTATCCAGATTTCCCGCCTTTAACTCTTCCTGAAGCTTTTTCTTACCAGTAGGATTAATCCGCTCACCTACAACCAGAAACTTTCCATTCAAATCAATATCCAACGTTCTTCTTTCTGATGTAAGAGCTCTTTTCTTGTTCTTACTAATGGAATGAGGTTTTAAACTACGAATTTCTCTGTCAAGGAGCTGGATGTGTTCTGGCGTAGTTCCGCAACATCCACCAACAATACTTGCACCAGCCTCCACTAATTTCTTTGCCTCCAGGGAGAATTCCTCCGGCCCACAGTCAAATACGGTTTCCGATTCTATTAAAACCGGAAGTCCTGCATTGGGTTTTGCGGCAATAGGAACGGTAGCATATTCCTTCATAAGTTTCACTACTTCACACATCTTTTCTGGTCCGGTAGAACAATTTACACCAACTGCATCTGCCCCCATATTCTGAAGTACCATAATGGCAGTTGCAGGATCTGTACCGTTAAGTGTTCTTAAACTTTCTTCAAACGTTAATGTTACCATTACCGGTAAATCACAAGTTTCTTTTACAGCAAGAAGGGCTGCTCTGCATTCAGACAGACTCATCATTGTCTCAATTACAAATAAATCTACCCCTTCCATCAACATATAGGCAATTTGCTCCTTATAAATATCTACTAATTCTTCAAATCGTAAAGAACCAACCGGATATAGTTGTTCTCCGGTCATAGTTAAATCCCCGGCTACAAAAATCCTCCGTCCGTTTTTCTCTGCCTCGGACTCTTCAACTGCTCTCTTTGATAATCTTACTAACCCTCGATTTATTTCTTCAATCTCATCTGCCAGGCCATATTCTTGCAGCTTAATGCGATTGCCGGAAAAAGTCGGAGCATAAAGAATGTCTGAACCGGCTGCAATATACTCCTTTTGCAGATCAATGAGTACACGGCTATGTTCTAATATCCACTTTTCAGGACAGACTCCTGCAGGCATTCCCCTCTTTTGAAGGTTGCTTCCAGTAGCTCCATCTAAAAGAACTATTTTATTGTTTATCAAATCCAAGAATTCTTTACTTGTCATCTAATCATTCCTTTCCTAATGTTATCGGTCATAGGTATCATCCAGTATTTATAATTAACTCCACTTAGATAATTCGGATCTTGTCCATTAAACTAACACGATTAAAAGGCAGCATAAAATAATATCCGTCTACAAATGGACTAAGCTTCTCTATAATCTCATTGGCAATCTCCGCTCCTGTCCATTCCGCTTCTTCTTTTGACATGTCCGAACGATAACGGTTTACTATTTCATCAGGCACATGAATACCTGTAATTTCATTCTTAATAAAGTTAGCATTGCGATAACTAACAAGAGGCATAATGCCGCAAAGTATTCTTGTATCTATCATTTCCTTAATACACTTGATTCGGTGGATATCTTCCTCACTAAAGACTGGTTGGGTAAGAAAATATTTAACACCGGCATCTATCTTTTTCTGCATTCGTTCTACAATTTTAGGAATATCTCCCCGTGCATAATTAAGTGCTCCCCCATAATAAATAGGATTATCACTAAAATGTTCCCGGTTCATCTCGTTTACAAATTCCATAAGCTGAACAGAGTTATAATCAAATACTCCTGTGGTAGATTGTCTGTTCTCACTGGGAATAGGGTCCCCTGTTACTACCAAAATATTGCGGATACCATTCACATACGCACCCAGAATACCGGAACGCATAGCAATCATATTCTTATCCCGGCAGCATAAATGGGGCATCACTTCCATTCCAGTTTTCCCGGCAATCTTAACACTCATCAATATGGAATCCACACGACTTCTGCCCATGGGGGAGTCTGCCAATGTAATTGCATCTACTGAACTATTCTTTAATTTTTCGGCACATTCAAGAATCTTTTCATCCTTTGCATCAAAGGGGGGATCTAGCTCAACAGCCACAACTTTCTTACCGGTCTTAAATAATTCGTAAAGATGATTTTTACCAGTTACTTTACCCGTACTATTCTTCCCCTCATCTGAATTCTTCTCTATAGAAGCTTCACCTTTCAAAGGAAGAGTAACCCTTTCTGAATACGTTATCCGTTTTCCCCGATTCAATTCCTGAAGATTGATATGCTGGGTAATATTCTTTATATAATTAGGAGTTGTTCCGCAGCAGCCACCCATAATATCCACACCAAGGCCAGCAATTCGTTTCATATTTTCCGTAAAATATCCTTCATTATCCATGAATACCATACGGTTCTGAAACTGTTCCGGGTAACCTGCATTGGGTGTAATTACAATATATTTATTATCCGGTAAAGAAACCTTCTTTAGTAAATGATACATATGACCGGAACCAATTCCACAGTTAAAACCTCCTGCATCAATTTCATCCGTTTCAGACAATTCTTCCAGCAGAGAGGTTATACTAATGCCTGACGCAGTATATCCGTTCTTGTCCAGACAAAAGTTTGTAATAATAAAAGTATCCGGTAATTTTTCTTTTATATACGGAACAAGTTCCCTTATATATTTAAAACTTGAAAATGTTTCAAATAAAATAACTTCCGGTTTTTCTTTTATAAAAATATCACATATAAACTCGTACTCTTCTAATATCTCTTCTTCTGTTTTGGCACTTTCTGATATTGGCCCTATGTCACAGGCAATGTAAACTTCTTTTCCGCTTTCCATCACAGCTTTTTTGGCAATTTCATAGGAAGCTTTGATTAATTTCTCCTGTTCAGCACTGGTAATGGAAAGAGCCTCCCGGTTAGCCGCAAATGAATTGGTTCGTATCAGTTTGGCACCTGCTTCAATATAGTTTTTATGAATATTTATAATAGTGTCCGAAGTATACAGATTAGCGTATTCTGATATTTCATTATCATTATTCACTAATCTGGAATAATAAGTCCCCATGGCACCGTCCATTATTAATTTATGTTTTAATAAGTATTCTTTTATTTTCATGAAGTCTCCTCATATCTTAGTTCAAATCCTATAAAGGAATTTACTCATTGGTTTAGTCTTCTAAATATAATAGCATAAATATTTAAAATGAAAAGAAAAATAGTATAAATTCTTATAATATTTTTTCTTTCCTACTATTCCTAGTTTATTTCTTGTTTCTATGAAGAAATTCCTTGTATAATTTGAGAACATAAACCTGGATCGCTGCATTATATTTCTTGAAATTGTAAATTGTGGTAGCCCTTTCTTCTATTTTGATGTATAATATAAAAAATATATTTGCTAGTATTTGAGCGGTAAATACTATTTTTATAATTATATTATTCCTATGAAATCTTTGGTTAGCATATAAGTTAATTTCTAACATTTTTATTAACCTGGATTTACTACATAAAATTGGGAGGTTTCTATTATGGCACAAAAAACACAAATACCGGCTAGAAGTGAATTAGACCCACAATATACCTGGGCAACTGAGGATTTATATTCATCTGATGAAGCATGGAAATCCGAGTTTGAGAAGGCAAAATCATACCTTGAAGAAATTGCTTCTTATAAAGGAAAGCTTGGAGAATCAGCAGAGATACTATATGAATATCTGAAATTAAGTGACAAAATAAATATGTTACTGGACTCTTTAGGTCATTATGCAGCTCGCAAACATGATGAAGATACCAAAGTATCTGTTTATCAGGATATGTATGGCAAGTTTTATTCCTTAGCAGTTGAAGTTCAAAGTGCATCATCCTTTGAAACACCGGAATTACTACAGATATCAGATGCACAGTTGGATTCCTTTTATACAGCAAAACCAGAGTTAACTCTTTATAAGAAATATCTGGATGAAATACGCAGAAAAAGAGAGCATATACTTTCACCAGAAGAAGAAAAAATCATTGCCTTAGCAGGTGAAATGAATTTAGCACCGGCTAATATTTATTCCATATTTGGTGATGCTGATTTGCAATTTCCGGATGCAATCGATAAGGATGGTACCCCTCATCAGGTAACTCAGGGCAGCTTTATATCTTTAATGGAAAGTGAAGACCGTATGCTAAGAAAATCTGCTTTCCAGTCCCTTTATCATACCTATGGAACCTTTAAAAATACTATGGCTACAGTTTTAAATTCTCAAGTTAAACAATTGATCTTCAATGCCAAAGCAAGAAAATATACTTCTACCCTTCAGGCATCTTTAGATGAAACCAATGTACCGGTTGAGGTATACCATAATTTAATTGACGCAGTACATAGTAATTTCTCTTATATGCATAAATACGTAAGACTGCGTAAAAATTTATTAAAACTGGATGAACTTCATATGTATGATCTATATACTCCTATGATAAAGGATGTAGATATAGCTATAACCTATGAAGAGGCTAAAAAAACTGTAATGGAAGCGGTAAAACCTTTGGGAGAGGAATATCAGCAAATTTTACAAAAAGGATTTAACAACCGCTGGATAGATGTTTATGAGAATGTAGGTAAGAGAAGCGGTGCATATTCTGCCGGTGCCCGTGTTCACCCATTTGTCTTATTAAACCATAAAGACAATTTAAATAGTGAATTCACTCTGGCACACGAAATGGGGCATGCAATACACTCCTACCTCTCCAATCGGGAACAGCCATATGTATACACGAAATATAAAATATTTGTTGCTGAAGTTGCTTCTACCTGTAATGAAGCATTATTGATGGAATATTTACTGAACAAAACAGAAGATAAATACCAACGGGCTTACTTAATCAATTATTTCCTTGAGCAATTTAGAACTACCTTATACCGCCAGACTATGTTTGCAGAATTCGAATTATTGATTAACAAAACTGTGGAAGAAGGAGAAAGCCTTACAGCAGAAAGAGTTTGCAGCCTTTATAGAGATCTAAATATACAATATTATGGAGAGGATATTGTAATGGATTCTGAAATTGATTTAGAATGGGCAAGAATTCCTCATTTTTATTACAACTATTATGTATTCCAATATGCAACAGGCTATTCCGCTGCCATCGCCTTATCCAGAAAAATCCTTGCAGAGGGAGAACCTGCCGTAAAAGATTATCTACGATTCTTAAGCGGCGGCTGTTCCAAAGATCCGGTTTCCCTATTAAAAGATGCAGGAGTGGATATGACTACTGCAAAACCGGTTAATGATGCTTTAGCTTTATTTAATAGCTTAATAGACGAATTGGACACCTTATTAAGTTAAGTTTGTAAAAAGCAGAACAAATTATAATAAACAGGTGTCACTCTAAGCACCAATTGGATCTAAAAATAAAAGAATCCTTTGCTTAGAATGACACCTGTTGTATGAACGATATAAAAATGAAACGTCAATTATAAAAAAGTAAATTCCCAACCCGTTAACTGCTCATTCTTTATCCCGTATATTTCTGACCATTTCGAAAGCTCCGGTACTGGCCAAACCACTTGCAAGACCACCTAAAAGAATCTGTACATTAAATTTCCAATCATTCATCCATACATTCAGTAATATTCCCACAATACCCATGATAAGTGGTATGTATTTATTGGGGATAAAATCCAAACTGTGTTTAATTATGTACCCTAAAGCCAAACAAATACCAACGATTAACGCAATCACATATTGGTTCAAGAACTCCACTAGAACTCCTCCTTTTTATAATATTTCTAATGTCCATTAAATCTTTTGTATTTTTATTACAATATGAATTCTATTACTTTCTATATTATATTAGTAAGGTCGTAAAAAAAGAGCCAAGTTCCTTATATTTATTAAACTTTTTTCATTTTAGATACTTTTTAGCCACTTTTTTAGGCACCGATTTGTATAATTTCTTAATATCAAGATAATACTTCTTATAAGAGAAATTTTTCATGATAATTTTTATTGAGCTCTTTAATGAAAATACTGATTCATAATTTTTCATGACTTTCAAGAAATTTTCATTGAAAAATTTTCATATTCTTATTCTTTCCTTTAATATATTTTTACTACTAAATAATTTTACACGGAGGTGATAGCTTATGGATCCTAATAGAACACCTGCACCTGTGATACCTCCTCTTTATCCTGGATTCTTAATTAATTATTTTACTTCTGAACAAAATGAAAATGACTACTTTGGTACTCTTGATTCTGATACAAAAGATTATGTAGAAAAACATGTAGAAGATTTAAGCTCTGTAAATGATATCAAAGCATGTATCGATGAATTACATGGAGAAAAATAAATTTAAATTTGTGGAGAAGGAGCCATCATGGACAAACAATTATATGATGATTATAAAATAGCTCATATATCGACAAACGATGTGGATAAAATATATGAGTTAGAAGAATCCATCAAAAATAGTTGTAATAAAGACATTGTATTAATTGCATACGAACCAAAAGAAACAACCAAGGGTTAGTCCTTGGTTGTTCTTATTATAGCCTTTTGTTACTGGGTTTACACAGTCCCAGGATTTCCATAATCATGAATTGTTTCCTTTTTTTATTAAAAGTTCACAATAACTTCACAGAAATAACAAACATTCAACACAGTTTATTCTTACAATAACAATTATCAAGTTCCCCAACTTGTTTACATATATTTTTCCATTGAGAGGCGGTAGATTTTTCTACTGGCCTCTCCTCCTTTTTTATAGTATATCGCTCTTTATCGATAAAAATAACCATTAAGTTGAATACATAAAAACCCGAATATGCCATATATTTTACAAAGTCGATATGAATGTCTTATTCAAAAGGAGTAATATTGGATTTTCAACAAAGTAAAACTTATATAAACTTACTAAATGCATTGGAGAATGAACTAAAAACAAATGCCAAATTGCAATTGTTCCGAAAAAAAGCCGGACAGGATGAATTATTGGAATGCCGGTATATTTTCGATACCGCCGCAAGAAATTGTGAGTTTATTTCGGAAAGACTTCGAAGAATAGTATATGGCGGTGATCCGTCAACTTTAGATAATTTATTAGAAGCTTCCGCTGACGCTGAAAATGCTGAAAAAAATATGTACCGGGAATATTCCCGAATTGCCCTGGAAGAAGGATATCAGGATATTTCTGCTTTATTTAACGGCATTGGAAACATAAAGTTAAATCACAATGTAGCCTTTCATAATACAGCTATGGCCATTCAAAGATCAGAATTGTTTTGCAAACCCACGGAAAATTTATGGATATGCCTAGGCTGTGGCAATATTATAGGGGGATTGTGCGCACCTGAAATTTGTCCAATCTGCGGTTATCCTCAGGGGTATTACCAACTGTATTGTCAATGTTAAAAAGAATGTAATGTTAGATAGAATGTAATGTTAGATAGGGCATACCTGAAACGGTCTGCCCTTTCGTTTCCTCTTGTATATCGGGGATTCATTGTTAATCACCCTCAATAATCTATTTTCTTTTTCACCGCCATGTCCTGCTCGTGTAGAAATAACTTATATTTCCTTTCGATACCTCATCATATGATCCATCTGTTTCAATCACCTACCGCCATATTTAAAATAATGAAATACATCTGTCGTGTTTATATTGAACCAGCTATACATAGAACTTAGTGCAATAATAAAGATTATGGAAGAAGTTATAAGTCTTACAGCGTATTTACATCTACTTTTAACAAGTTCTGTATTGTCAAGTATTACATCATAATCTTTCCATAGTTCAGCCGCATATGCACATAAAGCAAAAGCATTTAGAATCAAACAAACAGTAATTTTATTCATGCTATCATCCTTTTATAAACTCAATTCTAAAATTCTTTATAAGGCTTGGATTGGTTAATTGTATCAGCTTTTTTAAGTCACACTCTCTAATTATGATGATGCGTTCCTGTTTTGGGAAGTTTACCATTTCCCTCCTCAATGCATATACAATCTCCCGTCTATTGCCATTCTGTCCATATCATGCGTATAAACCGTAAAATTAATTCTTTTTCCGTAAAATTTTGTTTCTTTTCTATTCTATTTGTTTGGTTCTGCTAATTAATTAGAGTTATTTCTTGCATCCTGAATTTATCTCAATCCTTTATTTTTAAGCATAATAGGAGCACCTAAATTATAGCCTAAGTGCTCCTGTAAATCACAATCCGGCATTAAAATAACTTTTGTCATCTTATCACCTCTAACTGTTCATAAACTTTTTAATTACCATTCAAACGTAGTACATATATGAACGATATAATAAATTTATAGAGTTTTAATAGTAACCTTCCTTTTTCATAAATGGCCAGTAGGGATTACCTGCTGGCTTCTCCTTTTATATTTATTTGATGCTTAACACGCTAGAAAGAATATTGCTTGATATCAATGCATCCTGTTGTTCGTATTTGAAGTCTTTCTATTTGTATGTCTTGTGCGAATCATACAGACAAAAAAAGAGGACTTCCCAAACCGTTCTACGATTTAAGAAATCCCCAAAATAAAGCATTTTCTTAGAATTTACCTGCATCAGCAGCTTGTTGAATGGCAACTGCAACTGCAACAGTAGCACCAACCATTGGATTATTTCCCATTCCAATAAGTCCCATCATTTCAACGTGAGCAGGAACAGAAGAAGATCCTGCAAATTGTGCATCAGAGTGCATTCTTCCCATAGTATCTGTCATACCATAAGAAGCAGGACCTGCTGCCATGTTATCTGGATGAAGTGTTCTACCTGTACCACCACCGGATGCTACGGAGAAATATTTCTTGCCTTGTTCCATACATTCTTTCTTGTATGTACCAGCAACTGGATGTTGGAATCTTGTTGGGTTAGTTGAGTTACCGGTAATAGATACATCAACGCCTTCTTTATGCATGATTGCAACACCTTCTGTTACATCATTAGCACCATAACAGTTAACTTTTGCTCTGTCGCCTTTTGAATAGGATTTTTTGAATACTTCTTTAACTTCACCTGTATAGTAATTCATTTCTGTCTCAACAAATGTAAATCCATTTATTCTGGAAATGACTTGTGCCGCATCTTTTCCTAAACCATTTAAGATAACTCTTAAAGGATTTTTTCTAACTTTATTAGCAGATAAAGCAATACCGATTGCACCTTCTGCAGCCGCAAAGGATTCATGTCCTGCTAAGAAACAGAAACATTCAGTTTCTTCTTCCAGTAACATCTTTCCTAAGTTACCATGTCCTAAACCAACTTTTCTTTGGTCTGCAACAGAACCTGGAATACAAAAAGCCTGAAGTCCTTCACCAATTGCTGCAGCAGCATCAGAAGCTTTTCTGCAGTCTTTCTTAATAGCAATTGCAGCACCTACAATGTAAGACCAGCAGGCATTTTCAAAACAAATAGGCTGAATACCTTTTACTTGATTGTATACATCAAGTCCGGCTGCTTTTGTAATCTTCTCAGCCTCTTCTATAGAAGATATACCATAGCTGTTTAATACTGCATTAATTTTATCTATTCTTCTTTCATATGATTCAAATAAAGCCATTTTATGTATCCTCCTCTATTATTCTTTTCTAGGGTCAATAATCTTCACTGCATCAGCAACACGACCATATTGTCCCTTGGCCTTTTCCCAAGCTGTAGTAGGGTCATCGCCCTTCTTAATAAAGTCAGTCATTTTACCTAAACTTACGAATTGGTAACCGATGATTTGATCTTCTTCATCAAGAGCGATTCCTGTTACATAACCTTCAGCCATTTCAAGATAACGAGGTCCCTTCTTTAATGTACCATACATAGTACCAACCTGGCTTCTAAGTCCTTTTCCTAAATCTTCAAGTCCTGCACCAACAGGCAGACCATCTTCTGAGAAAGCACTTTGTGTTCTTCCATAAACGATTTGTAAGAAAAGTTCTCTCATAGCAGTGTTAATTGCATCACATACTAAGTCTGTATTTAAAGCTTCCAGGATAGTTCTTCCAGGAAGAATTTCTGCTGCCATAGCTGCAGAGTGAGTCATACCGGAACATCCGATTGTTTCTACCAATGCTTCCTGTATAATACCATCCTTAACGTTAAGTGTTAATTTACAGGCACCTTGTTGTGGTGCACACCAGCCAACACCATGTGTTAAGCCGGAAATATCAGTTACATCCTTTGCCTTTACCCATTTTGCTTCTTCCGGAATAGGGGCTGCTCCATGGTTTACACCTTGTGCAACTGGACACATCATTTCTACTTCATGTGAATAAATCATATTGAGACTCCTTTCAATATACATAATAATGCATATTACGCATTCGCACCTATTTTCTCATAAATAAACTGATTAGTCCATAGTTTTGTTAAATTTTTTTCAAAGTTTTCACTTCTTTAGTACTTTTTTATCCTTTACAGACACATATTCATTATTTTCTATAGTATATCTCCAAAGATAATCCCTGGCTTCTCCTGCATAATCAATATTAATCCGTTTGGAAGAGACAATATTAATAGCTTCTTTACCGGAAATGCTGTCTGGATATTCAAGATACAGGCTGTCTCCGCACAGATCCATTCCATAATTACTTTTATCTATTCCCAGTGCAGCACATAATTTTCCCGGTCCGCTGCAGAGATTCTTAAGTTTATCTGTTTTACGGCGCTGTTTCATTAGTTCGATTCCGTCCACAGGTTCCAAAGCCCGCAGCAATACAACCTCTGGAATCTCTTCTCTATTGGTAACAATATTCATGCAGTAATACATACCGTAGATTAAATATATATAAGCATATCCGCCTTCTCCGTATTGAATCTCTGTTCTTTGGGATCTTATATTTTTATAGGAATGGGCAGCCGCATCTTTTGGCCCCATATAAGCTTCTGTTTCCACAATGATTCCTTTTGTAATTCCTTCCTTGGTTTCATGAACAAGTACAAGACCCAATAAATCTTTCGCCACCTCTACAGCGCTTCTTTGGTAGAAATCTCTGGTTACTTTCATATATACACCCATTACATATCAAATCTATTCACAGATGTTATACTCTGCTTATAGATTTAATATTGCCACAAATATCAAGTTGAAAGAATCATTTTGTGGCATCCTCTCTATATTCTTACTTTCTTTCAACTCTTTTCCTTTTTAAATTATAATTAAAAATAAAAAGTATCGTAAACGTTATTTAAAGTTTACGATACTTTTATTTTTTAGTCAAATAAGAACCTATATGCAAGATTTAGAGTTAACTGTATAACTCATGTTAATTAATTCTTTTATTACTTCTACTTTACATAGTATTGCACGGGATAGGATAGATATTCTATATTATCCATTTTTTCAATTGTATAATAACCGGCTGGTGCATTTATTTTTGATATGGTGCCAATTCCAGGCGAATAAAATAACCTCTGTCATGGTCACATACCGGACATTTCTCCGGTGCTGTTTTTCCATAATGCACATGTCCGCAGTTTAAACACATCCAGCCTGTTTTTATATTGGATACAAACAGCTCATTTCTTTCAAGCATATCCGCAAACCTTTTAAACCGGTCTCCATGAGTTTTTTCAATATCAGCAATCATATAAAAGGAATTAGCTACCTTTGAGAAACCTTCTTCTTTTGCCTTGTCACCAAAATGTTTATAAACATCTCCGTATTCTTCATATTCGTTATGCTGGGCAGCCCTTAATAAACCAATCATGTCCTTCTGTAAGTCCACAGGATAATTACCGTCCACATGTATATGTTCCCCTACTAATTCCTGCAAATGATTATAGAATATTTCCGCATGTTCTTTTTCCTGATTGGCTGTAAATGTAAATATAGACTCAATTACATAAAGATGTTCCTTTTTTGCAAAAGAAGCTCCAAAGGTATATCGGTTTCTAGCTTGACTTTCTCCCGCAAATGCCCGCATTAAATTATCTTTGGTCTCACTGTTTTTAAAATCAACTGCCATAATACCTCGATTCTGGCGCTTTGACGCCTTTTAATAACGACAGCAACTTTGCGCTCAAGCACAAATTGCCAATCTATAGCATGACCTGCCTAATTTAGTGTATACATCTTCTGGAATTTTTATTAATAAATCTTTCAAATATTTGTTATATTGAAAGGCTTTTTATAAGGTATAAAGACTAGGCGGTAACAAAAGTTTATGGTATGATTAAAGCAAATTACAACTTTTAAAAATAAGGAGTATTCAATGAAACAGTTTAATAAAGTCAGTAAGATTGCTGTAGGAAGTACTCTTGCTATCTTGCTTGCCAGTTCTATAGGACTGGACTATAGTATATCAGCGGGGATTATAACCCTTTTAACAATACAGGATACAAAGAAAGAAACCATATTTATTTCCATAAAACGTATCATTGCATTTTTATTTGCCACAATACTGGCTCTTATTCTTTTTTTAAGCTTCGGCTTTGGTACGATTCCTTTTGGTGTGTTTCTATTTTTGTTTGTTGGTGGCTGTTCTATTGTAAAGTTACAGGATGGAATTGCTATGAATTCCGTACTTGCAACTCATTACATCCTCTCTAAGAGTATCAGTATTCATATGATTGCAAATGAAGCGCTCCTTCTTTTTATTGGAGCCGGAATTGGAACACTCATTAATTTATTTATGTCAAGTAATGTAAAACAAATTAGGGAAGTTCAAGAGCGAATTGAATCCGATTTACGTAAAATATTATTTCGCATGGCTTATTTTCTTAGAGAATCAGACAAAAGTACTTATAAAGATCATTGTTTTGTGCCATTACAAGAAGATATTAATCTGGGTATTACATACGCATACACAAATATGAACAATACACTATTTCAGGAGTCCGAATACTTTATCCGTTATATGGAGATGAGAAAACATCAGTTACAGATACTTAAAGAAATCTATGAGAAAATCATATCTCTTCACACTGTACCAAAGGAAGTTTTACCAATTGCACAATTTATAGAAAGCATTGCGAATTCCTTAGCAGAATCCAATAACGCCAAAGGGTTATTAGAATTAGAACATAATCTGGAAGAAGAATATAGACAAAGTTCTCTCCCTCTTTCAAGAGTGGAATTTGAAGACCGCGCGGTTCTTTATATGATATTGAAAGATTTTAAGATGTTCCTCTTGATTAAAGAAGAGTTTGCAGATACATTAACAAAGGACCAGATACAAAAGTACTGGTCCTAGGGCCTGAAATAATTAGAAAATAACTTATTTAAATATAAACTAAGAAAGGACCGACTTATGGAATGTCGAAGTAATTGTGCTGCCTGCTGTATTGCTCCTTCCATTTCCTCTCCTATTCCCGGGATGCCTGAGGGTAAACCTGCCGGCATTCCCTGCATCCAGTTAACACCGGATTTAAAGTGCAGATTATTCGGAGATACTAAAAGACCTAAAGTATGTTTAAGTCTTAAACCCTCACAAGAAATGTGCGGGACAACGAAGGAGGAAGCAATGGGATATTTAAAAGAGTTAGAAGAGCTTACCAGTCCATGACTTAAGTTCTTCTAACTCCGCAATATAGTTAATACAGCTGTTTATAATAGTTCCTTTAATAAACTATGGAATAGGGTCTGCTGCTGTCTGTCCATTTATCTTGAGAAGGCAAAACTGTGTCTTTATCCTTGGTAGAAACTAATATGGTACCCTTCTCACCAACAGCAATAAATTTTTTTCCATCCCATAGTACCTTATTTATTGGCTGACCGGTAGCTTTCTCAGACTTAGTATAATCTATTCCGTTGGTAGAATAATAGATATCTCCGATACCATCAACGGCAATATACGTTTTATTTCCGTAAGTTCCATCTTTATAATAATTATCGTCTGCATTTTTTAACGTCCAGGTGGTACCATCATTTGAAAAGGCTACCACGTTTTCACCACTAAAACCTGCTCCCCATTCGTATAATGATCCACCCATGGTTACAAACTGTTTACCATTCCAGACAACGCTGGCAGCCGTCAGATAATATTTCTTACCACCCTTATTAACCGCAATTTTAGTCCACTTCTTTCCATCCTTTGAAGTAAACAATGCATTATCACTTGTGGTCATGTCAGAGATTCCACTTTGTCCAATATATACTTTACCGTTAAAAGTTATATTTCTTAACATAGTTTTTGTAAGACTAAAACCGCTCCATTTAACACCATCTTCAGAGGTTATCACCCCTTTATTCGTAAAAACATAGAATTTATCTTTTATATAATTCACGCCGTAGATACCCCCTACTTCTTTAGGGAAATTCATCTTCTTCCAATCACCAGGCTTATCAGAATAGTAATACATAGCATTACTATAGCTTAACCATCCTTCTTTGACACGGTATACTGCTATAGCCTTTCCCTCATGGGATGCAATACCCTGCCAGTATACCAGATCCTTAATATACCCAAAATCCGGCAATGTCACCTGCTTCCAGTTATATTCGTTAGAAGATTCCCATATGGTATCTTCATCACCATGGGCTAAGTATCGGCTCCCACCATCATATGTAACCGCTGTAAAATTCACAGAGGGACGTTCGCGAACTACTGTTCCTGTTCTCAAATCTGAGGTTACAAGGATTGTACTATTATTTCCAACTAAAACATACTGCTCCCCGTCATAAATAATCTGGTTAATATTGGCCTGGGGTCCAGGCTTATCATTAAATCCAAAGGGCTCAAAGGTCACATTCCAGCTATCGTTAAGCATTTTCCAGTTCGTCCCGCTAGAAGAAGTAAGTATCATGCCTTTATGTCCTGCTATTACATACTGTTTTCCGTCCCAGATAACACTATTCATGATGAGATCTGAAAAACCGTTAGGCTTACCATAGGTATCATCCTCTTCACCAATGCCCGAACCCAATATCTCTTTATTAATAACCGCTTTCCATTTAACACCGTCTGTTGAAGTGTAAATGGTCCCCGTACGAGCTGATATATTGCCATCCCAGCCAATTGCCAGGTACTTCCCATTGCTGTATATTAAATTGCTAAAGTCACCCCGAATATTAGGGGTAGTTGTCTTCCATTTCACTAAGTCCTTTGAAGAGGATACAGTTTCTTCCGATATAGTCGTATATTGTTTACCGGTATATACGATTTTTTCAATCTCCGGCGTATCCATAAATTTAGCGTCCCAATTCTTCCCGTCTTTAGAAGTTACAACAAAACTGCCGCTTAAACGAAGACTCTTAGAAGAATAGTTATATTCCTGCCCTTTTTTCAAACTGCCTGCATCTACTTCCCATTGCGCAATGGCCACATATTTCTTACCATCCCAGATAATGTCCTTAAATTGAAATTGGGACTGTTTTGCCTTCGTCTTCCAATTAATCTGATAGACCTTTTCATAATAATTTTTCATTTTAGGCGCTATTTGTTCATAGGTATAAGATACTTTAAGGCTTCCTCTTGTCCAGGACTTTCCATCTACAGATTGAAGCATCATACCGTTACTGCCAACTGCAACAAATTGTTTGCCATTCGTTGCAATTGCTCTTAAATTATCCGTTGTTTTAAGGGATATTGTCTTCCAGACTTTTGCATCCGCTGATCTAACAACAGATCCCTCATCTCCTACAGCAACATAAATTTTGTCCTGATTAAAAGTCACATCATAATAATTATTACTTTGTGACTCTGTATTCGTTTTTTTCCAGGTTATATTCTTTCCTGAAGTGGCTGCCCATGCCTTCGTGGGATTCATTATATTTACCACCAGTACTATTGTTACTATGTATAATATTCTTTTCTTTAACAAATCTTCTACCCCCTGATCAATGTCATAATATTCTAAGTCTACCTTATTATATGAAAATGAATGACAATATTCAACAGTATTCGAACAGAAATTAAAATAATTACTAAATAATTCTTAAAAAGTCCAATCAGCCTTCTATTACTTCCATACCTATTTATAAAGTACAGGTAATCATTTAATAGAATCAGGCATATATAAAACTAACACGATATATTATACAATCCAGATGGGAGCATGAAATGGATATTAATAATCAAATGGTTCGCCTCGCCCAATCAGAGACCGGTTATTACGGTAAACTTTATATTCATGTTATATGTGAACTTGGATCAAGACCTATTGATACCGCAAGCGTAGAGATTTATAGTAAAAGTGATCCAAATACATTACTAACCAGGCAGTATACAAATATCTCAGGTAAAATTCCTGCTCTTGAGCTGCCTACTCCATCTTTAGAGTACAGTATGACACCAACAGACACCTTACCATATTCGGAATACATTTTAGTCGTTTCGGTACCCGGCCTAAGAACTGTAATCATTGACGGTGTACAGATATTCCCAAATAGTGTTTCCATACAGCAAGTCGTCCTTCCACCAGTAGACGACGACACGCAGGAACCTAAAATTATAAATATAAGCCCCAACTATTTAAATGGTTCCTTTCCCCCAAAAGTTAAGGAGGATTCCATTAAATATGAATTTGAAACCGGAGAAATATCCACGATTACAATCCCAGAATATGTTATTGTACACGATGGTCTTCCCGATGATCCTTCTGCAAATGACTATTATGTAGAGTATAAGAATTATATTAAAAACGTTGTTTCCAGTATTTCCTATCCCACATGGCCCATGGAAGCCCTTTATTCTATTATTTTATCAGTAATATCATTTACCTTGAATCGAATTTATACCAACTGGTATATGAATCAGGGATATTCCTTTTACATTACTTCATCAACCGCTTTCGACCAGTTATGGGTATATGGAAGAAATACCTATTTAAACATGAATACTGCTGTAGACTATATATTTAACTTTTTTATAGCTAGTCCGGGAATTTCTCAGCCTCTACTTGCCCAAATCTGCCGAGGCGACACAGCCGACTGTCCGGATATGCTTTCTCTTTGGGGTTCTAAAAGATTTGCCGATACAGGACTTAACTATTTATCAATCATTCAATCTTATTTTGGAAATGATGTATATGTCACGTCAAGCAATGATATTGCGGGAATACAGACCCCCTGGGAGCATCAAGAGCTAAGCCTTGGTTCTACAGGAGCTAATGTAACCGCTGTGCAGAATATGTTAAATACCATATCCCGGGTATACCCCGCTATCCATGCGCCTGAAACAAATGGTACCTTTGGTCCCGCCACCGAAGCTGCTGTAAAGTCATATCAGACAATCTTTAACGAGTCCGTAACGGGTGTAGTAGATTCTGCTACCTATTATAACTTGGTAAGACTCTATAATCGCCTGATCAGAGGTCAAAACCGCTGTCTTTGAAAAAATGGTTTATATGAGTGTCAAAAGTCACATTATCGACTTCTTGGCACTCTACTTCTAAATAATATTTTTTTACCTGCTCCAATCAAAGAGCATACATCTTCTTCACTGGAGCCCCGGTGCAGAATTAAAGAATGGTGCCAGAATTTTTTCTAACACCATTTTTATAAAAGTATTATTCAGTTAATAATCTTTCTAAATCATGAATATCCGTTGTTGGAGCCATGCAGGCATGATTTTCACAGAGGTAATAGGTTGGCATACCTTGTTTCATACTATATCCGCCAGTAAATTCAGCAATGGTTTTTAATTTTCTTTCATTTTCCAATGTTTTTCCAATCACACTTATATTGGGAAGAAAATTCTCAGCCATTAATTCTTGTAATTCTTTTAGTTGACAATCCTTATCTGCCACACAAATTAATTCCTTTGTGGAATAATATTGAAGCATAACTGCCATCATAGAGAAAGTATGGCTGCTTGGATAATCAGCAATTTGTCTCATTATAAATTCTATTTGCTTTTCCGCTGTTTCACTTATGCCTATATCCCCCGTGTAAAGAGAAAGTTTTAGCAACACATAAGCAGCTGCCGAATTACCGGACGGGATAGCTCCATCATATACTTCTTTCGGTCTGTGTATTAAATGTTCCCCTTCTTCGGAATACAAATAAAATCCTCCATTTTCCGAATCAAAAAACTGTTCTGTCATTATCTTTGTAAAATCAAGAGATTTTTTCAAATAGTCTACATTCAGTGTAGCTTCATATAAACTAAGCAATGCCCAGATATAAAAAGCATAATCATCAATATGCCCCACTCCTGTTGATATACCCTCTCTATAATGAACAAATAATCTTCCGTCCTTACTTAATTTATCCTGAATAAATTGCTCCGCTGCTTTTGCTGCATCTAAATATTTTTCATCCCGTAAAATCATATAAGCCTTTGCAAATGCTGCAATCATAATTCCATTCCAGGAGGTTAGAATCTTATCATCTTTATGAAGTCTTGTACGATGTATGCGGTAGTCATAAACTTTCTTTCTTAATCCCGTAATTCTATCCGATTCCAAACTTCCCTTTTCTTCACTAAAAGTGCCATAGTCCATGTGCAGCCTGTTGGGAATACTTTTTCCTTCGAAATTACCATGTTCCGTAATTCCGTAATATTGGTTGAAATATTCTCCGTCTTCCCTGCCTAGAATCTCAATTATTTCATCCGGGGTAAAAACATAATATTTTCCTTCCACGCCTTCACTGTCAGCATCCTGAGCGCAGTAAAATCCTCCTTCCGGAGCAGCAAGTTCTCTTAAAACGTACTCCATGGTCATCTCTGCAATTTCTTTGTACTGATTTTTATGTGTAAGCTGGTAACATTCCAAATAAGCAATGGTCAGTAACCCATTATCATAAAGCATTTTTTCAAAATGGGGAACCAGCCATAGATGATCTGTGGAATACCTGGAAAAGCCATAACCAATATGATCAAAAATTCCTCCTTGGTACATAATGGTAAGTGTTTTTTCTACTAACTCTAAGGCTTTCTTATTTTTATCAAAATATGCTATTCGTAACAAATACATTAAATTATGAGGTGTTGGGAATTTAGGAGCATGACCAAAACCACCAAATTTTTTATCCCCATGGCTTATTAATGTCTGTGTTGCATCCTTTAATAATTCTTCTGGTGTAACCCTCTCAGAATAGTCCATGGCATATTCTTCTTTGATGGCATTGGTTAAAGTTTCACTAGATTTTAATAAGCTTTCTCTATCCTTTATCCATTTACCATGAACATTTTTTAATAAGTCCATAAGCCCAGGCATATTGTATCTTGACCTTTTAGGGAAATATGTTCCTGCAAAGAAAGGTTTTTGATCTGGAAACATCATAATTGTTAAAGGCCATCCACCACTGCCGTTTATCTTAATGCAGGCAGACATATAAATACTGTCAATATCCGGTCGTTCTTCTTTGTCTACCTTAATAGCAATAAAATATTGATTTAATAAATTGGCTACTTCTTCATCCTCGAAGGATTCATGAGCCATTACATGACACCAATGACATGTAGACACAATCATTTCCAACTGCTAGGAATACCCAATAGATAGGAAGATAGGTTTATCTTCCTGTTTTGCTTTTTCAAAAGCATCACTGCTCCATGGAAACCAGTTTACAGGATTATATGCATGTTGTAATAAGTATGGAGATTTCTCATGGATTAATCTATTGGGTTCTTTGCTGCTAGTCATAGGGCATCACCTCCTTGTTTGTTCAGATTTCAACTACTTTCTTATTATTTCAGATTATGTCGATAATATTCTTAAGTACAAGTTTAAGACAATGTACAATAAATAGTTGCATCTATGCAACAGCGGAATATGAAATTTGGTAGAAAAAGTCGCACATTGATAGTCAATACATGGTATTATATTTTTATCTTAAGATATTAAAGGAGTGCTCAAATTGAACTATTATGAACGTATACAAAAATCTATTGATTACATTGAAAGCAATATTGATAATTTGATTGATTTAAATGATATTGCAAGAGAAGCCTTTATGTCACCTTCAAATTTTTATCGTATGTTTTTTGCACTTGTAGGTCATTCAGTTAAGAGGTTCTATTCCATGTGCATTTTTACGTCTTTCCTCAAAGCATATTGAGTCAGGAACTAACACAACAAATCCCTTTTTCGCCAATTCAGGTCCAAAAGCTTGCAAAGGATTTCCAGCTAGACCGCAAACTTCGCTCTTTCCTAAATGATGTTCCCTGTTGTGCTGGTGATTGATGAGAATAGCTGGATTTTTATCAAGTATTTCCGGAAGCAGAAGAAAAGCTATGACTTTGTCTCCATAAGAATCATACTCAATTAAATGCCTAGTATACCCATCTTCCTTTGTGGAATCCAGTAATCTATACTCAATATGAGGTGTGGCATTAGGATATTTAATTCCAATTGCTTCTGCTATCTCATTTCTTAAATTTGCTATGTTACTCACCTCGCTTAATATAAATACTCTTTACATATTACATCAGATGTAATCTTAACATTGATATTGTAGCCTTCACGCTGATAAAAATACATTTAACCGTGTAAACCTCTTGCCTGTCTGTCCATGTCCTCAATTACTATATCATATATCTCTCCCAACGATGAACAGTACTCCAGTATTTTCCACGGTTCATTAGTATGATAATGAATTTTAATAAGTTCTTCATCTCCTACTGCCAGGAGACAGTCTCCTTTAAAATTGTTTGTAAAATAATCATTGATAGCATCTTCATCAAGGTTATCTCCCTCAATCAATAATTGAGTATCATATTTAAATTCTAACATCTAATTTTCCTCCATAATTTCCTGTTTGTGAATATCATATCATACAAAATAGTACTTTTCCAATAGACAAATAGAAGCAAATGTCCACTTACTTTCAGTCAAGTTTTCCCTGTAGACGAGTGCGGATACCTGATTAGAGAAAACCGATATTTATATATTTTCTTACTTGTATTAGATCCGATGCTTTTTTGCACGAAATCCCCAAATAATAAATCCAATAAGGAAACCACATAAAGCCGGTATTATCCATCCAAATCCATAATCAAATCCAGGCAGATATAAATGAGCAAATTTAACAATCTGTTTTACCACCATATTACTTTGCGCAGCTTCAGGTAACGCTTTACAAAAATCAGGTATCGCTGCAATAATTGTAAAACCCGTTGTCCATTTATAAATATCACTTTGTTTATGTATAAATGGAGCCAATAAAGATAATAAAATCAAAGTAATTGCTAACGGATAAAGAAACATAAGTACCGGTATTGATAACTGAATTATATTGTTTAATCCAAAATTAGCAATTGTAAAAGAAAAAAGTGTAAATACTACAGCATATTTTTTATAAGAAATCGTTCTTGGAAACATGGTACTAAACATTTCGGAACATGAAGTTATTAATCCAATGGATGTTTTTAAACATGCGATTCCAACAATAGCCGCTAGTAATACTTTTCCAACAGAGCCAAAGTAATGATTACTGACCATGGATAATATAATTCCTCCGTTTTCAGCACTGTTTAAACTTCCTAAGCTGGTAGCTCCCATATATGACAATGAGGCATAAATAACTGCCATTCCAATCACACCAACCAGTCCTGATTTGCAGGTTTCAATCGCAACAGAATTGGAATCTTTAATACCAAACTTTTTTATATTAGAAATAATGATAATCGCAAAGGCTAGAGAGGCTAACGCATCCATAGTATTGTAGCCGTCTAATAAACCGGTAACTAATGGTTCCGTAATATAATTTCCCTGTGGCGGATAGGGACTTATCTGTCCCATTGGCTTTACAAAGGTTGCAATTAATAAAATAGATAAAAGTAGTAAAAAAACAGGAGTAAGGAATCTTCCCACCCAATCCAAAATCCTCCCCGGCCTCAACGAAAAATATAGTGTCAGCGCAAAAAAGATAAATGAAAAAATAAACAATCCCAACTTTAATTGTTCTTCTCCTATAAATGGATGCATTCCTACTTCAAATGCAACTGTAGCAGTTCGTGGAATAGCAAATAGTGGTCCAATTGTCAGATATAACAGGCAGGTAAAAACAATGGAATATATGGAGCTAACGGGTTTGCCCATATCATATAAACTTTCACTTTCCGAAAGGGCTGAGGCAACAATTCCCAACACAGGCAATCCCACCCCTGTAATTAAAAATCCAATAGTAGCCAATGGCATATTATTCCCGGCTGCTTGTCCCATTTTTACCGGAAAAATCAAGTTACCGGCGCCAAAAAACAGTCCAAACAATAACGAACCTATTAATATGTTTTGCTTATAATTTAGTCTTTCTCTCAAAAGTAGTCCTCCTTGAACTTTTGCTATTCTCAATTTTAGTCTTCTTACAGTTCATTGTAATTGCGTGCACTGCAGAACTAATTATACCACTAATAACTAATCTTCGGAATCTGTATTTTTAATTTCCAGAAAAAACAAAGATAGAGCTGTTTATCAGCTAACCTGTCAGCTTTTAAACAGCCCTTTCAAAAACAAAGTTCATTTAATAAAATCATAAGAATAGTTCCGGCTCACGTCTGGTTGCACCAAATTTATCAATTAAACCTTGGGTAAATTGAATAAATGCTTCTTGTTTAATAGCTTTTGCATTAACAGGACATCTTTTTATACATCTGCAGCACTTTATACACTTTGTTTCATCAACAACTTCAAAATCCGAAAGATCAATGGCACCCATAGGACAATGCATTGCGCAAATTCCACAATTAATACATTTATCATTTGTTTCAGGTGCAACAGGCTGTTGAGGTTTTCTTTCCTTATATGGATAATTTCCTTTTATAATTAGTTTTTTTATCGTATCCTGATTATCTTTATTCAATATTTCTTTTATTTTCACGCCAAACTCTCTGGCTGAATTTAAATCCTCCTTATCCGGTCTTCCGGCTGCTAACTTTGTAGTATAGGAGTGTTCACCAATGAATGCTCCTCCGGCAATACCAATAAAACCATTCTGTTCCAAAGTATCTTTTAACTCTAAAAGAGCATCTTCATAATCACGGTTACCATACACAACGATAAAAACCGCCTTCGTCTGATTTCCTTTTACCTTTGTGAAATATTCTGTTAAAAATCCCGGTACCCTTCCAGCATAAACAGGGACTCCGATAATGACCACATCCTCCCTGTGAAAGCTAAGTTCTTTTTGTCTGTCTGCGGGTAATGTAATATCATACTCCTTTGCCGGTGCTCCGATACCATATGCTATTTCTTTTACAATCTTTGCTGTTGTATCGGTTGCACTAAAATAAAGTAGTTTTAAATTCTTGCCCATAAAATTCCTCCTATGTAATTAGCCTTAGTCTGCTCCCAAATAAATATTTATGATTATTATACTACTCTCCTTCTATTCTTCATAGCAAATAATAGGAGTTCCCTCTTCTATATATTCAAAAATAATTTTAGCCAAATATTTCGGAGCATTTACACAACCGTGAGAACCTCTTCTTTTATAGATGGTTCCTCCAAAGGAATATCTCCAGCTTGCATCATGTAACCCTATATTTCCATAAAAAGGCATCCAATAAGTTACTTTAGACTCATACCCCGGCCCTCTTAATGTTGCATCTTTTATTTTATAATTCAACATGAATGTTCCAAGTTTTGTTGCATTGCCTCTACTGGGGTTTCCCGTTACCACCGGACCCTGTATTATCATTTTTCCATCTTTATAAAACCAGACATGCTGTCTTGTAATGTTGATTTCCACATATGTATTACCAATGTCATTCTTCTCTCTGGAGAAAGCCTTCTGAGCATATATTGGTTCTTTTTCAATAATTTCTCCTTGTTTTATATGTCCTAGCAATGCTTCTGTCTCTTTGTCCACATTAATTTTCCAGCCATAAATTCCGCCTTTAACCTCGATGACTTTACCAGTAGCCGTTTTAAATTCTCTCGTTACACCAATTGTATCATATTTTTTTCCCAACGCCCGAACATATTGCAGCACACTTTCTTCATCTATTATAGCTTCTAATTCATCATCCACTGTCAACCATCTGTTTATTGTGCTTCCGGCCAATATTTCTTTTTCACTCCCAAATAAATATGTTATTTTTGATTTCACATATTTATTCAACAGATTCTTTGTTTCCACGGCTTTATGGGAATTAATAGTGTACTTTGGGTTTACATAACATTGCTTTTCATTTAAATCTAATTTTGTTTCTCCATTTAATATGGCAGTTTTTATCGTTTTTATGAACTTCATCTTATTTATCTTATTTCCATACACTTCCTTAGCCATCACATAGGCGCCATTTATATACTTAAAGCTAACGTTTTCCGGTTCCGTTACTTTTTTATTTAAGCAGTTTAAATCCATTAATCTGCTCCTTAAATCTTCTGTATTATAAACAAATAAATCATTTACCTCATATTTTTGCTCTTTAAATAAAGAAGGAAACCACCCAAACGATCTTTGCATAGAATAAACTTTAGACACACTATTCTTCTCACTGAATTTTAACCCAATATCAATCCCTTTTATCTTCTCTGTCTCATTATTCCGTTCAAAAATCACTAACTCATAATCCTTGACATAACCCCCGAATATATTTTCTATATCGTCATATGATTTTAAAGAAACATCTACTCCGTTTATTACCGTTCTAAAAAAGAAATGATTCAAAAAATACAAAGAAATAAGCAAATAAATAAGTAGAATAGAGCCTACTATAATAATAATTTTTTCTATAACCTGCTTTTTGAGAAAACTTTTTATCTTAAAATTTTTCATAGCGTCTATACCTTTCCTAATAGAAAAACATATAACTAAATAATAATATGTTTGAATATAAGATATTAAGACTGAATATACAGATAAGACATCTTCTTTCTTAATCTTTCCAAGCAAATCATAAAAATTCACATAACTACATCATTCTTACACCTGAATCTAAATTTAATAAGAGGTATAAAAATTTGGGTTATTAACGAAAGTACGCTTTGCCTAATATAGGTTAACTAGA
>NZ_DAMAUC010000002.1:193169-358140 GCF_032079385.1 Anaerocolumna sp. | reverse complement strand
CATGCAGCTGACTAATACTAATAGGTCGAGGGCTTGACCTAAAGAATTGTTCATAGAAGCGGATAATACAATGTTTAGTAAAAACAATGAATATAAAAATAGAACCTGTGGTTAATCAGTTTTGATACTACAGGTTTTTTTGTTTTGTCAAGAAAGATACTTTGTGATGGATAAGAGAAAACTGTCCTATTACTATTTTTTGCTAGAAATAAAGAATAGATTTGAAATATGTTGGAAAATGTACTATAATGTCAATTAAGTAAAATGTCGATATACAAAAAGAGAGCTAAAAAAGAAAATTTGGAATCTTTGTAAAGTAAGAATAAAATAGTTCGTTAAAATACTTTAAACAGGTATAGAAACATTAAAAGAACAATGAAAATAATATAGTTAATTTAAAACCATTAGATAAATGAAACATAACGGAGGATATAAATATGGATACTGGTATTTTATTAGAAAGTGGAACCAACGAGCTTGAAATATTAGAATTTAAAGTAGGAGAAAACTATTACGGAATTAATGTTGCTAAGATAAGAGAAATCTTACCTTATCAAAAGCCTACTTCTGTTCCCAATGCTCATCCATTTATTGAAGGAATTTTTATGCCTAGAGATATGGTTATTTCCATTATTAATTTGGCTAAATGCATGAATTTACCCGAATCAGATAACAAAGCCTCTGACATGTTTGTTATAACAAATTTTAACAAATTAAATGTTGCATTTCATGTACATAGTGTTGTTGGTATACATAGAGTATCATGGCAAGATATTAGTAAACCGGACGAAACGATTAGTACCGGTAAGAATGCAATAGCTACAGGCATAATCAAAATGGATAAAAAATTAATTATTATTCTTGATTTCGAAAAAATAATATCAGATATTAATCCGGAAACTGGCTTAAAGGTATCAGATGTAGATCATTTGGGTGTAAGAAAGAGAAATGACTCTCCAATTCTCATTGCAGAAGATTCTCCTTTGCTTAATACTCTTATTGTTGATTGCCTGACAAAGGCTGGCTATACAAACATAATTAATACAGCCAATGGACAGGAAGCATGGGACAAATTATTAAAATTTAAAGAAGATAATAGTATTGATAGAAGTATAAAGTGTGTTATATCTGATATTGAAATGCCGCAAATGGACGGCCATCATCTTACTAAATTAATTAAAACTGATGATGCCCTTAAACATCTGCCCGTAATAATTTTTTCATCTTTAATTAATGAAGATATGAAACGAAAAGGGGAGTTGCTGGGGGCAGATGCCCAATTAACGAAACCAGAAATAGGCACATTGGTAGAAGCCATTGACAGGCTTATTCTTCATTAATTGGATATTTATTATTTTACATTCTTATTATGAAAAGAAAAAAGAAGCATGTATTATGTTGGTATATCTTGCAAGTTTATATACAATATGGTAAAATTTAGACGATTAAGAATTAATAGGTGGTGGATTTGTGGCTAAATGTAAAATATGTGGTTCAGAATTTCAGGGGGAATCAGAATATTGCGAGAATTGTATGAAAGAGAAACAGGATTATTCCAGTGAATCATATCTTGATGGTTTGTTAAAAAGTATGGTGAATCAACCAAATACGAGCCAACATGTTAAAAAAAAGACATTTGTAAAAAAAGATACTGCAAAAGATAAATTTGAAATAGAAAATAACGAACAGGAAGAGATTAACTTGGAAAATATAAAGCATACTTCGGAAGAACAAGAACAATTAAATGATAATGCAGAAGATATTCTTGCATTAATAGAAGAAGAGCAAGATATATTGGCTTTGGAAGAAGAAAGCGATATGAATGAGGCTGTTAATACAGAGAATGATTTTGATAATGGAATTTTAAGCCTTCACGATAATTTTGATGAAGATAACGAAGAAGAAGGTAACACACCGGACTTTCAGGAGGCTTCTTATGAAGAAGATAGTAATAGTTTACCAGAATCTGATTTTGGTTCCATGAATGAGGCAGATGATGATTTGGTTACTTTATTAGGTATGATTACCGGTCTTGAGGAATCGGTTAATGAAAACAGCCAGGAGGATGTTTTCGCATTAGAAGAAAATGAGGATAATTGGAATCCGGAACCTTTAAAAAATATCTCTGGAGATGCAGAAAAATCACCTGAAAGTGAAACTTCCCAAAATGAGATAAGTACCTCAGTAGCTCAAGATCAAAAAGCAGGTAATATAGAAAGTAACAATGAGTTATTGAATGACATTTTATCCATGGATAGTTTGGGTGATAAGGATACGGTTCCGTCTGAAGCAGATAAGAATCCGGAGCATTTGGGCGAAATATTTTCTGATTCTTTAAGTGCTATTTATTCATTAAACGATCAGGAAACCGACGTAGATTTAGAGGATATTTCATTAAGTCAATCAGAAAATCGTGAAGATGTAAAGAAGAAAAAACGGGAAAAGGTATTCGGTAAAAAAGCAACGAAGGGTTCAGAGGCAGGGCAAGAAGAGCCAAAGCAAAAAGAAAAAGCTAAGAAAAGCAAGAAAAAGAAAACAGATAAATCAAAGAGCAAAGCAGCTGCAGCTAGTAAAGATAATACTGACCAGGAAAAAGGACAAGATAGTAAAAAAGCTGCAAAAGAGAAAAAATTAAAAGATAAGAAGGAAGCTAAGGCTAAGAAAGAAACTGCCAAGAAAGAAAATGCTAAGAAAAAAGCAGAGGCTAAAAAGAAAGATCCTATTGTAAAAGAGGCAATGGAGGAAGAAGATACAGGAAAGATTAGTAAAGCAGGAACATCCTTTGCATTAATCTTCTGTGGCATTGCGGCAACCTTTATTATAGTGGGAGTTAATTTATATACATATTCCATTAATATAAGAAAAGCGGAAATGGACTTTGAAAGACAAAGATATACGGATGCTTATTATGAAATATATGGATATAAAGTAAAGTCTGGTGATAAGGAACTTTATAATAAGATTATGACTGTAATGTATGTTAACAAGCAGCTTAATTCTTACTATAACTATACTGGTTTAAATAAACAGCCGGAAGCTTTGGATTCTTTACTAAAAGGTCTGTCAAAATACGAAGAAAATATAGATACAGCAATCTCACTTGGAATAGAAAAAGACATGGATGATTTAAGGTCACAAATACTTGTCGAGTTGGATAATAAATACAATATTAAGGAAAAAGAAGCATTAGCAATTGTTTCTATCGGTGATTTGGAAGAATATAACCAACATATTTTAGAGGTAGTTACTGAGAACGCAAATTAATTGTTGCAGGAAATTCTATAGTAGAGTAACATAAAGAATAACGAATATTTCGTTATTCTTTATTTGCATTATTACCCTTAATGAGTAAAATAAATTAGCATGTGAATAGTAGTGGTTATTAAGAAAGGACTTAACAGGATGATTGCAGTTATTGATTATGATGCGGGTAATTTAAAAAGTGTGGAGAAAGCTTTGATTTACTTAGGAGAAGCGGTGACTATTACAAGGGACAGAGAAAAAATCTTAGGGGCTGATAAAGTTATATTACCAGGTGTAGGTGCATTTGGGGATGCTATGGAAAAACTTCATAGTTTTGGTCTTGTAGATGTAATCCAAGAGGTTGTAAATCAGAAAAAACCATTATTAGGCATTTGTCTGGGACTTCAATTACTTTATGAAAGTAGTGATGAATCAGAAGGCATTAAAGGTTTGGGACTATTAAAAGGGAGAATACTTCGAATTCCGGATTGTGAGGGCCTAAAGATTCCTCATATGGGATGGAATTCTCTTGATATAAAATCAGGTGCCAAATTATTTAAAGGTATTGAAAATCAATCCTATGTTTATTTTGTGCATTCCTATTATTTGAAAGCAGATAATAGTGACGAGGTGGCTGCAACTACAAATTATAGTACTTTAATTCATGCTTCCGTGGAAAAGGACAATATCTTTGGGTGTCAATTTCATCCTGAGAAAAGTGGAGATATTGGATTAAAGATATTAAAAAACTTTGCAGAACTGTAGGAGGATAAAGTATGTTTACAAAAAGGATTATACCTTGTCTGGATGTTCACAATGGACGTGTTGTAAAAGGCGTTAATTTCGTTAATTTAAGAGATGCCGGAGATCCGGTAGAGATTGGGGCTGCATATGACAAAGCTGGAGCAGATGAATTGGTTTTCTTAGACATTACCGCATCATCGGATGCAAGAACCATTAAAATAGATATGGTACGCAGAGTGGCTGAAACGATATTTATTCCATTTACCGTAGGCGGGGGTATACGCACAGTAGAAGATTTTAAACTAATATTAAGAGAAGGTGCTGATAAGGTAGCGGTTAATACGGCAGCTATATTAAACCCTGCTTTGATTTCAGAAGCCGCAGATAAATTTGGAAGCCAATGTGTGGTTCTAGCAATAGATGCCAAACGCCGTAAGGATGGTTCCGGTTGGAATATCTATAAGGAGGGCGGTAGAGCAGATACAGGCATTGATGCTGTAGAATGGGCTATAAAAGCAAATCAACTTGGTGCCGGAGAAATATTGCTCACCAGTATGGATAGGGATGGTACTAAAGATGGTTATGATTTAGAACTTACCCGCATCATTTCTGAAAATGTATCCATTCCTGTTATCGCATCAGGAGGGGCAGGAAATAGAGAGCATTTTTATGATGCTTTAACCAAAGGGAAAGCAGATGCAGTACTAGCGGCATCATTATTTCATTATAAAGAAATGGGAATCATGGATTTAAAGAAATATTTATTAGATAAAGGTATTAGTGTTAGAATATAGTTTTAAAGGAAGTTCAATCGTTATAGTTGATTGGTAGATTCTGCGATGCAATCAGGCAAGAGGCTATCAATAGACACGAATTATTGCAATATTTTGCAGTATATACACTTGAACTGATTGATAAAACTTTTTTGTATAGTAATGAATATAAAAGCAATAGGAGAGATATAAAAATGAGTGCAATTACAAATGATTGGCTAACTGCCATAGGTAAGGAATTTCATAAGGAATATTATGCGGAACTTTATAATTTTGTAAAATCGGAATACAGTAAATATCTGATTTTTCCAAAAGCAGATGATATTTTTAATGCCTTTCATTTTACTCCGTTAAAAGAAGTAAAAGTAGTAATATTGGGACAAGATCCCTATCATAATGATAATCAGGCCCATGGCTTATGCTTTTCTGTAAAACCGGAAGTAGACATTCCACCTTCCCTGGTAAATATCTATAAAGAACTACAGGATGATTTAGGTTGTTATGTTCCAAACAATGGATACCTTGAAAAATGGGCAAAGCAAGGGGTGTTAATGCTAAATACGGTACTTACAGTAAGAGCTCATCAAGCCAATTCACATCAGGGAAGAGGATGGGAACAGTTTACCGATTCTGTGATTGAGGCTGTAAATGAACAAGATCGCCCAATTGTATTTTTGCTTTGGGGCAGACCTGCTCAAGCAAAGAAAAAGATGTTGAATAATCCGAAACATCTAATTTTGGAAGCTCCACATCCCAGCCCACTGTCTGTATTTAGAGGCTTTTATGGAAGTAAACCATTTAGTCAAACAAATGATTTCTTAAAATCCCACGGAATAGAGCCCATTGATTGGCAGATTGAGAATATTTAAATTACATAACATATTTTCAATAAACACTTGACAATTATCATTTATACCGTTATAATACCTATTAATTTAATAATCGCCAAGATTTATATTATATAAATCAAATATAAGATGATAAAAGCTATGATAAGAATAAGTAATATTTAGTAATCCAGACAGAAAGCAACCGGTTGATGAGAGGTGCATGGCAGGCTGAATATGAATACATCTTTGAGCTTCACACCGAACAAGAAATATTAAGTAGGCTGTGACGGATTCCCGCACACGTTATAGTGCTAGAGTATTACCCATTATGTATGGAGTACTTGAAGAGGTAGACAATGTGAGTTGTCTATAAACTTAAGGTGGTAACACGAGATTATGCTCTCGTCCTTTTGATAATGAAGGATGGGAGCTTTTTTTATTAGTCAAATACTAAGCTTTTAAATCTGGTTAATTGTGTAGAAACAGTTTATTTAACTTGAAAAATCTAAGTAATTCTTCGGCATTTTTGATTCTTATAAATGGCATTTATTAAAAATAAAAAATGTGTAAGGCGCTAAAACGCCGGAATCGAGGTTATTATGAAGAAATCAGTAGAAGAACAATTTAAAATCATTACCAAAGGCGTAGAGAGAATGGTCAGTGAGGAAGACCTAAAGAAAAAGCTTGAGAAATCAATAAGAGAAGACAAGCCGCTAATAGTTAAACTTGGATTGGACCCGAGTGCACCGGACATTCATGTGGGGCACGCTGTAGTATTAAGAAAAATGAAGCAAATGCAGGATTTAGGACATCAGATAGTAATTGTTATCGGTGATTTTACTGGAAAGATTGGAGATCCAACAGGTAAGTCCCAGGGTAGGAAGGCATTATCACAAAAAGAAGTAGAAGAAAATGCAGAAACTTACAAACAACAAATCTTTAAAATACTGGATCCCCAAAAGACAATGGTTCGCTTTAATAGTGAATGGTTGGGTGAACTAAAATTTGATTCCATTTTAAAACTGGCTGCCACTACAACAGTTGCACGAATGCTGGAAAGGGATGATTTCCATAATAGATATACTAATAATGTTCCAATTGGAATTCATGAATTCTTTTACCCTCTAATGCAGGCTTATGATTCCATAGAATTAAAAGCTGATATTGAATTAGGTGGCACGGATCAGACATTTAATATCCTTATGGGAAGAACCCTGCAAAAGATTATGAATCAGGAAGAACAGGTAGCTTTATTGATGCCAATCCTTGAAGGTCTGGATGGAGTAGAGAAGATGAGTAAAAGCTTAGGTAATTATATCGGTATTTATGAGCCTGCTCATGTAATGTTTAAAAAGGTAATGGAGGTTCCTGATAATTTAATTATTAAATACTATGAATTAGCCACAGACGTACATCCTGACGAAATTGAAGTTATCAAAAAAGAATTATCAGAAGGTAAAAATCCAAAGGATGTAAAATTCCAATTAGCTAAGGAGATTACTGCTTTATACCATACTACCAATGAGGTTGAAGAGGCTATTAAGTATTATGAAGCAGCATTCACTAAAAAATCTATACCAGAAATCATTCCGGAATTAGTTTTGGAGGATAATAAGGACTTATTAAAAGATATCATTCCCCTTTTAGTGAAAGAAAAACACATTCAAAGCGGAAGTGAATTCAGAAGAATTCTAAGACAAGGTGGAGTTCAAATAAATGAAGAGAAAGCTGAAGAACCGGATTTAGATCTGGTATTGGCCTGCGGCGATGTAATAAAAATAGGGAAAAAGAAATTTGTTAAGATAGTAAAATAATATATATGTAAGTCACCATGGAATTTAATATATGAACATGCTATTATGAAATCTAATAAATATAATAATCGCATCTTAGGAATGTCAAATAATATAATAATTAACAGATATGCCTTGCAATAGAAACAGATATATGAAACATAAGGATTTTATAGATAGGAGATTTCATGATAGCATTAATTGTAGCAATGACCAGCATATCCTTTGATTTCTCATGATAGATAAAACTCCCGGAAGTAAAGTCCTCCGGGAGTCTATATTAATAATTCATATGCATTATTATTTCACATTATCTGCTTTCTCTAAATTCTTAACAGCATTAGCCAACATAAGCTTGATACGGTTAAGCTGGTTAACTTCGCTGGCACCGGGATCATAATCCACGGCTACAATATTGGATTCAGGATGTCTTAAACGAAGTTCTTTGATAACACCCTTACCAACAATATGGTTTGGCAGACAAGCAAAAGGCTGTGTACAAACAATATTATTAACGCCGGAATGGATCAACTCAACCATTTCACCAGTTAAAAACCAACCTTCACCTGTTTGATTTCCTATAGAAACAATAGGAGAAGCATATTCGGCCAGTTTTTGAATTTTTACAGGAGGTTCAAAACGGCTGCTTTTTTCTAGGGCGATTCTTGCTTCTTTTCTACAGTATTCTAATACCTTAATGAGAATATTATTTATAGTTGCAGCAGACTTTTTAAAGCCCAGATATTCTGCTTTAAAGTTTGCATTGTAGAAAGAGTACATGAAGAAATCCAGTAAATCAGGAACAACCGCTTCTGCACCTTCTGCTTCTAATAATTCAACTAAATAATTATTAGCGGCAGGTAAGAATTTAACAAGTATTTCTCCTACAACTCCTACTCGTGGTTTCTTAATATCCTTAAGAGGAAGAGTATCAAAGTCCTGTACAATACCCCTTATATTACGTTTAAACTCACTCCATTTGCCATTGGCAACAGATACTTTACAGATATCTCTCCATTTCTCATGGAGGGCATTTGCAGAGCCATATTCCAATTCATAAGGCCGTGTACGATACAGTACCCGCATAAATACATCACCATATACCATAGCCTGAACCACACTAACAAGCATCTTTGGAGTTATTTTAAGTCCCGGATTCTTTTCGAGTCCCTGGGCGCTTAAGGAGATAACCGGTATTTGTGACATACCTGCTTTTTCTAAGGCCCTGCGAATGAAGTTGATATAGTTGGTTGCACGGCAGCCACCGCCGGTCTGGGTGATTAAAACACCAACTTTATTTAAATCATACTTTCCGGATAAAAGAGCCTCCATAATCTGACCTACTACCATTAAAGATGGATAGCAGGCATCATTATTTACGTATTTTAAACCTACATCTACTGCATTATGATTGTCATTTTCTAATACGTCAACATTATAACCATGTGCTCGTAAGGCAGGTTGAAGAAGGTCAAAATGTATTGGTGACATTTGAGGTGCTATAAGTGTATATTCTTTACGCATTTGTTCTGTAAATATAACTCTGTTAAAAGCATTGGATACAATCTTTGCTTTGGCCACATGTTTATGGTCTCTATCCCTGATTGCAGATAGAAGAGAACGAATACGTATTCTTGCGGCACCCAGGTTATTTACTTCGTCAATTTTTAAAACAGTATATATTTTACCTGATTTAGACAGTATGTCATTTACCATATCTGTAGTAACTGCATCCAGTCCGCAGCCAAAGGAATTTAGCTGAATTAATTCCAGGTTTGGCATGGTCTTTACGTAGGAAGCAGCAGCATATAGTCTGGAATGGTACATCCACTGGTCAACTACCACCAAAGGTCTGTCGATCTTGCCTAAGTGGGAAATACTGTCTTCTGTTAATACTGCCACACCATAGGAAGTGATTAATTCCGGTATACCGTGATGAATCTCAGGATCCACATGATAAGGACGTCCGGCTAAAACGATACCCCGCTTTCCTGTTTGCTTTAAGTATTCCAGGGTTTCTTCCCCTTTTTTTCGTATGTCTTCTCTCTCGGCTTCCATCTCCAGCCAAGCTTTATGTACAGCAGCTTTGACTTCATTATCGGAGGTATCAGTTAATTCTTTCATTATTTTGACCAAGCGTTTTCCAATGATTTCTTCACTTTCAAAGGAAAGAAATGGATTCTCAAAACGAATGTTATGACTGCTTAATTCTTCTACGTTGTTCTTAATATTTTCACTGTAAGAAGCAACAATAGGGCAGTTATAGTGGTTATTGGCACCTTCTACTTCACATCTCTCATATGGAACACTTGGATAAAAGATGAAGTCTATATTTTGTTTAATTAACCACATAATATGTCCATGTACTAATTTAGCAGGGTAACATTCGGATTCACTTGGAATGGACTCAATTCCTAATTCATAAATCTTACGGGTGGATTCCGGTGATAGTACAACCTTGTATCCCATTTCCGTAAAGAAAGTAAACCAGAATGGATAATTTTCATATTGATTTAAGACTCTTGGAATTCCTACCGTACCACGGAATGCCTTATCGTCTTCTAATGGCTCATAAGAGAAGAGTCTCTTTAGTTTATATTCAAATAAGTTTGGAATATTATCTTTATTCTTTTCTTTTCCTATACCACGTTCACAGCGGTTTCCAGAGATAAATTGTCTGCCACCGGTGAAACGGTTAATGGTAAGCTGGCAATTGTTGGTACACCCTTTGCACCTTGCCATGGAAGATTCCACTTTTAATGCATTGATTTTCTCAATTGAAAGAGTGGTAGTTTCTTCTCCATTATAATGTTCTCTGGCAATCAAAGCAGCACCGAAAGCACCCATAATACCTGCTATATCAGGTCTTATAACCGTACATCCAGATAATAATTCAAAACTACGCAGCACGGCATCGTTGTAGAAAGTACCACCCTGTGCTACGATATTTTCGCCTAAATCTTTTGGATCAGTTATTTTGATTACTTTAAAGATTGCATTCTTGATTACCGAATAGGCCAGGCCGGCGGAAATATCCGCAACGCTGGCACCTTCCTTTTGCGCCTGTTTTACGTTGGAATTCATAAATACAGTACATCTTGAACCAAGATCAATTGGATTCTCTGCAAATAAAGCTACCTGTGCAAAATCAGCCACTTCGTAATTCAGGGATTTTGCAAAGGTTTCTATAAAGGATCCGCATCCGGAGGAACAAGCTTCATTTAGCTGAACACTGTCTACGGAATTATTTTTTATTTTAATACACTTCATATCCTGACCGCCGATATCAAGGATACAGTCTACCTTTGGATTAAAGAAGGAGGCAGCGTAGTAGTGGGCTACCGTTTCTACTTCACCTTCATCTAACATAAGGGCAGCTTTAATCAATGCTTCACCATAGCCGGTAGAGCAAGAACGTACAATACGGGCACTGTCAGGTAATAGGGTATATATTTCTTTAATAGATTTAATTGCTGTTTTTAGCGGGCTTCCATTGTTGCTGCTGTAGAAGGAATAAAGTAAAGAACCATCTTCTCCAACCAAAGCAACTTTTGTTGTAGTAGATCCCGCGTCAATACCAAGGAAACAGTCACCTTCATAAGTTTGTAAATCACCTTTTTTAACGGAATGAAGAGAATGTCTTGCCTGGAATTCCTGATAATCTTTTTCGCCTCTAAATAAAGGAGCTAAGCGGGATACTTCCGATTTCATCTGGATGCCTGCAGTCAATTTACTTACTAATTCATCAAAAGTGGTAATCCCTTCGTATTTGCTGTTCATTGCAGCACCCATTGCTGCAAATAGGTGGGAATGCTCGGGAGCAATGGTCTGCTCCGGTGTTAAATGCAAAGTTCGAATAAAGGCTTGCTTTAATTCAGTTAGGAAATGCAAGGGGCCTCCTAAAAAAGCCACGTTTCCTTTAATTGGTTTACCACAAGCCAAACCACTGATTGTTTGGCTTACTACAGCCTGGAAGATAGAAGCAGCCAGATCCGGTTTTGTCGCTCCTTCATTAATTAATGGCTGTACGTCAGATTTTGCAAATACCCCGCATCTTGCAGCAATGGGGTAGATGGATTTATATTCTTTGGCATATTCATTCAGACCTTCCGCATCTGTTTTTAACAAAGTTGCCATTTGGTCTATAAAGGATCCTGTACCGCCGGCACAGATACCATTCATTCTTTGATCAATACCATTGGTAAAATAAATAATTTTGGCATCTTCTCCGCCAAGTTCAATGGCAACATCTGTTTGAGGAGCATAATCCTGTAAAGAAGAAGATACTGCAACTACTTCCTGAATAAATGGTATTCCAAGATATTTACTGATGGAAAGACCGCCGGAACCTGTAATCATTGGCGCTATTTCCATATCACCTAGGGCTGTATGCCCGTTTCTTAATAACTGAGCTAAGGTTTCCTGAATATTAGCATAATGACGTTCATATTGTGAAAATAGAATATCATTATTTTCATTTAATATAACGACTTTTACTGTTGTTGAGCCGATATCTATGCCGAGTGTGTTTAATTTATTTTTTATCATAACTTTCGCCTGTATAGGCTACCTCCTATAACTTTACTATGTTACTAGTGTAGTTTATAGACTGTAAGTAACATAATTTAATATATATAAAGATTACTATATATAGAATGCCATATAATAATCGAGATGAAATAGTACTATTATATTACTATCCAAAAGGATATCCTGTGCATGTCTGACTTTTTCCGACTACCGATTATGTAAAATATTACCTATTGGCAGTAATAAGTTAAATGAAAATTAGTCTGTATGTCATATTTCAATGTGCATGGAATGAAATGTAATCGATATTTTATTATACGCTACTTAGGTTGGAAGTTCAACAGAAATAATCTTAAGCAAAATTAAAATTCTGTAAAATCCATGAAATAATCGTAAAGCATGAATTTTACAAGAGGTGTCACCATTCTATAGTATTTGGAATATAATGTAGTGAATTTATATAATTAAGGGTAAAAGATTGATCAATTTTTTGCTCTGGGAAAGTTGGTTTATATGAATCAGGACGGATTTAATTGTTTTATGTACATGATTGAACAGGGAGATACATTATATAGTATCAGCAGAAGATACAATATACCTCTGCAACTTATTTTACGTGCCAATCCTTATGCGGACATTTACAATCTGAATACAGGGGATGAAATTTGTATTCCTGATATGAGATCCAATGGTCCAATTGGTATTATGCCATATGTGGTACAAGAAGGGGATAGCTTAGGAAGTATTTTGTATGAGTCAGGTATTGAGTTAAATGATGTATTAAATAACAATAATCCCAATGAAATTATGTTGCTGCCGGGTTCCACTATATATGTACCCTCTTATGGAGAAGATATGTAAGTTGATTCTGGGCAGATATGAGATGAATTTTTCGATGTGGGAGCATGGCATTATTAAGGGAAAAATTAGTATCAGTAAACATATCATAAGGTCATTTTGAGCAACACGAAGAATCTAATTGAAAATGTATTTTTTGTCGATTATCATAGATTTTTTGTGAAATACATTTAGGCTGTATTTTGCTCAGAATGACATTTTTGCGTTTGTAATATATAGAGGTTTTTACATATTAGAATAGATTAATTAAATTTGGAAATATTGAAATAGACGGAAATTGTTTTGTTTCTATTAGAATTATTAGGGATTTTTCAAACTGTTTTTTATTTGACAAAGGGGCGCGTAGAACATATAATTAAGAAGATAAAATTAAAGTGGGTAAGTAGGATGTTAATTACGAAAGGAAGTGGAGACGAATGGAAACGGTGCCCGGGAGTACGTACCGACGGTCTAAAAATAGTATATTGAACTGCGCTATGCAGCATAGATAGATTAGTCCATGTTTTCCCAGGGTGAATAATATGACTTCTTCCAAATGCTGCACAACAGTAGAAGGAGCATATATCATGATTGAAATATTTAAAACACTAGAAGATGGAATCCACCAAATTGACAAAATCGAGGATGGCTGCTGGATTGCAATGACCAGTCCATCTGCAACGGAACTATTACAGATATCTGAGAAATATAATATAGATATTGATCATCTGCGAGCACCTTTGGATGAAGAAGAACGATCCAGAATTGAAGTAGAGGATGATTATACATTAATTTTAGTAGATATTCCAACCATAGAAGAAAGAAATAATAAGGACAGGTATGTGACTATTCCCTTAGGTATTATCGTAGGGGAGCATGTAATTATTACTATCTGCCTGGAAGAATCTAAAGTATTAAAAGGTTTTATGGATGGCCGTGTCAGAGATTTCTATACCTATAAGAAGACCCGGTTTATTCTGCAGATATTATATAAGAATGCCACGGTATTCTTACAATATTTAAGAATTATAGATCGTAAAAGTCTGGAAGTTGAACATAAACTGCATATATCTACGAAAAACAGTGAATTAATTGAACTGCTGGAATTGGAAAAGAGCTTAGTTTATTTTACCACTTCTCTTCGTTCCAATGAAGTTGTGTTAGAAAAGATGTTAAAGATTGATAGCATTAAACAGTATGCTGAGGATACAGCACTGCTGGAAGATGTCATCATTGAAAATAAGCAGGCTATTGAAATGGCGAATATATACAGCGGCATACTAAGCGGTACAATGGATGCTTTTGCTTCGGTAATATCCAATAATTTAAATATTGTTATGAAATTCTTGACAACCGTAACCATTGTAATGGCCATACCCAATATGATATCCAGTTTTTTTGGTATGAATGTAAGAGGTATTCCGTTCAGCGAGGCTAATCATGGTTTCTTCATCGTTACCGCATGTGCTTTCTTAATAGCTGCAATTGCTGCACTTATCTTCAGAAAGAAAGATTTATTCTAAAAAAGATTGAAAGAAGTGATAAAGATTGAATTTGATAAACAAACTGAATCGAAAGTTTGGAAAATATGCAATTCATAATTTAATGCTCTATATAGTTATATTATATGCACTTGGTTTTTTTCTACGGACAATAGATCCCATGTTTTATTTTAAATTTTTAGCGTTGGATGTAGAGAAAGTATTGCATGGGCAAATATGGAGACTGGTAACTTTTATTATATTACCACCAGGCGATAATATATTATTTTTAGCCATTGCCTTATACATGTATTATGCCATAGGTACAGCTCTTGAGAACGCCTGGGGAGCATTCCGGTTTAATCTGTACTATTTCTCAGGGATTTTATTCAACATATTAGCTATAGTTATTATATATCTTATAACAGGGGATAGTGTAAATATTGGTATTACCTATTTAAATAACTCTTTATTTTTAGCATTTGCTGCTTTATTCCCTAATGTGCAATTTTTGCTGTTTTACATTATACCTATAAAGGTGAAGTACTTAGGTATTCTTTATGGAGCTGTTACATTAAATTCTATATTTACTAGTTTTAGAGCTGGTGAATATTATATAAGTATTGCAATTATAGTATGCATGTTAAATTTCTTGATCTTTTTCTTTTCATCAAGAAATTATAGAAAGGTATCGCCGGGAGAATTTAAGCGTAAGGCAGAATTCAAACGGAAAGTAAAAAGTGCTAAAAATACAGGAAATGTTGTAGACTTTCACGGCAGAAAAACCATAACAAGGCACAAATGTGCGGTTTGCGGCCGTACGGAACTGGATGATGAAAATCTGGAATTCCGTTTTTGCTCAAAGTGCGAGGGAAACTATGAATATTGTATGGATCATCTTTTTACTCACGAACATGTAAAGAAGCCATAAGATAATCAATAATAGGACAGGCATTTAACCACATCTGGGAAGAGGACTTGTCGGCAGCAGGAATTCAAACTCCTGCTGAAATGCCTCATAGTGGCAAAGAGGTTATGAGTAAAATGGCGTAAGGGGGGATAAACTTGCCGGAAGGCAAATGGGATATCCGCTTTTACTAAGAGGTTTGGCTTAAATAAAAAGGAGAATGTATTACACGTTCGAATTTTATAAATATATGTAACGGAAACCTGGTTACATAAGACAAAATTTATAGTTTCATCAGGAGGAAATAGAAATGAATAAGAAGACGAAAATCGTCTGTACATTGGGACCAGCATCAGCAAATGAGGAAATGATCAGAGAATTAGCTTTAAATGGAATGGACATAGCAAGACTTAATTTTTCTCATGATGTACATGAAAATCATTTAAAAAGAATTAACGCAATAAAAAAAGTGAGAGAGGAATTAAACCTTCCTATCGCTATATTATTAGATACAAAGGGACCTGAAATTCGTACTTTAACTTTAAAAGATAATGAAAAGGTATTATTAGTAAAGGGACAAGAGTTTATTTTAACAACAGAAGATATTATTGGGGATGAACATCGTGTAGGTGTAACTTATACTGATCTGCCAGGGGATGTACAGGTAGGAAGTCAGATTTTAATTGATGACGGACTGATTGAATTAAAAGTAACAAAAATTACAGACGCAGATGTAATCTGTGAAGTTATTGCAGGCGGTGAACTTGGTGAAAGAAAAGGTGTTAATTTACCAAATGCAAAATTAAAATTGCCACCAATTACTGAGAAAGATAGAGAAGACATTATATTTGGAATTAATCAAGGGGTAGATTTTATTGCAGCTTCTTTCGTCAGAAATGCAGAAGCTATTCGTGAAATTAGAAAAATATTAGAGGACTGTAATTCTGACGTAGCGATTATTGCTAAGATTGAGAATGCAGAAGGTCTTGAGAATATTGATGAAATCATCGAAGAAGCGGATGGAATCATGGTAGCCAGAGGCGACCTTGGTGTAGAAGTTCCTTCTGAAGTTGTACCATATATCCAAAAGACAATTATTCAAAAATGTAATGATGCTTTTAAACCAGTTATTACAGCAACACAGATGTTGGATTCTATGATTCGTAATCCAAGACCAACCAGAGCAGAGGCTACTGATGTTGCTAATGCCATTTATGACGGTACCGATGCTATTATGTTATCCGGTGAAACAGCAGCTGGAAAATATCCGGTAGAAGCACTTGGAATGATGGTTAAGATCGCAAAAGAAACAGAATCTCATTTGGATTACACCAATATTCTAAAGAACAATAAAGACCAAAGATCCAAAAGCATATCCAGTGCAATTTGTTATTCCGCGGTTGCAACTGCAATGAGTATTAAAGCAAGCCTTATTATTGCTTCCAGTTTTTCTGGATATACAGCCAGAATTGTATCTAAGTTTAGACCGGAATCCTATATTATTGGCTTGTCACCTCTTGATAGAACACTTAGGAAGATGCAGATTTATTGGGGTGTTACTCCGCTAAAGACTCAGGAAGTAAACTCTACGGACCACTTATTAGAGGAAGCAGTAAAAGCGGTGGCTGATAGTAACTATGCCGAAAAAGGTGATACACTCATATTGACAGCAGGTGTTCCAGCAGGTAAAGCAGGTATAACTAATATAATTAAGGTGGTTACGGTTTAATAATATATCTATAACAAGTATTTGCAAAACAAACTCTTTTATGCAAAGAACATGGTAAAGTTTAAAGGAAAAGCATCTTCACAAGTGAAAGATCATGTCTTTCATTCTGAAGAACACCAACATGAGAAGTCATGGGAATTCTCATGTTGAACTTCTTTTTGATTATTTGAAATGTTGCTTTGCAACATTATGTAGGAAAGCTGAAAGAATAAAATTATTTCAGTTATAAGATTTGTGTCAATACAAATCTCCGACTTTAAGGAGCAAGATTATAATCATGTTGAATCTGCTGAGAAAAGATTATAAAGAGCTGGTAAGCAATAAAAAAATAATATGGATGATTTTATTGGTGCTTATTATATTTATAATAAGCACTAATTATAATGCGAAGAAACCTCAGGAAACCAATCCTGTTTCTAAGATTCAATTTGCTCTTACAAATTCTGATAATTCCCCTTATTCCAAATTACTAATTGAATATTTTAAAGAAAGCGAAAGTTTTTCTTCCTACATAAATGTGGTTGAAGGCGACCGTGAAAAACTTCTGAAACAATTTCAGCAGGCACAGTTTGATGTCTATTTGGAGATTCCTGAAAACTTTGCAAATAATCTAATGGTTTTGGAGCATCAGCCTGTAAAAGTGCTTATTAATTCCAAAGATCCTGTAAAGGCCGTCTTAATTAAGAACTTGTTAGAAAGTTATGAAACATACATAAGCGCAGTAGAAATTAATTGTGTGGGATTATATGAAGTGATGTCTTTAACGGGGATGGATCAGGAGTTAATCTATAAAAAGAATTATGAAATCTCCTTGGATTTAATTTTCACTGCTTTAGGGAAGGAAGCCTTTTTCCATTATCAGGAGATTTCTGATTACCCAAGTACCTCTGTTAGAGACTATTATTTTTATGCGTTTTTGGTTATGGCAATTAGTTATGGTGCACTTTATGTTGGCTATCAGATGATGAAGGAAAAAAACCTGGGTACATTTTCCCGCCTGCATACCATTGGACTAAGTACTTATGTAATTGTATTGGAAAAGGTTCTGTTTTCTGCCCTTCTTCTTATTCTAACGGCAGGAACCACTTATCTGATTGCTTATTCGGTTACAGGGAATACATTACCTTTGAAGCTTATATCGATTATTTTCTTAACGGTTTTATTTTATATATCTTTGGCAATATTTTTAAGCAGTATCTTCCGAAATGTACAAAACTATATGATTGCGGGAAATCTAATGTACTTTTTATTTAGCATTATTGGGGGTGGAATTATCCCAATTCAATACCTGCCGGAGGTTTTGAAGGAGATGGCTAAATTGACACCAAACTATTGGATTGAGAAAGTCTGTCTTCTTATACAAAAAGGAATTGTAAATAGTATATATGGCAAGTTTTTAATAGGAATAGGTATATGTTCGGTTATATTCATTTTATTGAGTATTGCCTTTTATAACCGGGAGGAGGTACGCTTGGATGATTAGATTATATTTCTTCCGGCTAAAATTAATTCTGGCAGATAAACTGAATTGTTTTGTGATTTTATGCTCCTTTGTCTTATTTTTATTGTTAATGAGCTCGTTATCATTTGGAGCGGAAGAAAGAAGTAATGTACCTGTTGGCATTATGGACTTAGACCAGTCTGAAACTTCAAAAGTCCTGGTAGAGCAAATAAAAAAGGTACCGGCTTTCTACGTATATGAAGAGGGAGAGAAAGCGCTGAACCAGCTATTATTAAATGAAGAAATAAGTGGAATCTTTATAATAAAAGAAGGTTTTGAGGAATCCATTAATAAGGGAACCATTACAAAACTTGTGATGATGAAATATCTGGAAGGCAATCCAAGTGCTAAGGTGCTATCTGATATATTTGCAGGGCCAATGATTTATCCTATTTCACGGGCAAAAGGTTTGAAAGAATATGAAGCTTTAAAAAAGCCGTCTTTGGGTAATGGAGAAATTACAAATGGTGATATTCAATATAATTGGTTTACTGGTCAAGAATATCTGGATTACATTAACAAATTATCTAAAGCCTCTGATTTTGATTTTGCCTTTGATATTAATTTAATTGATTTAGAAAGCCAGGAAGGTACTGTGAATTCCTTGGGTAATTCCGTCATATACTATCAGGTTATTTTTGGGATTTTGGGAATGCTTATCAGCTTTGTGGCTATGTATATGACAGCAGGGGCAGTAGCAGAGAAAGAACAGGGACTGGACAAAAAGATAAAGATAACTCTACTAAGGCCCATTTATCTTGACTTAAGCTATATTTTAGCGTTAATCACTGTCTTAAGTGCATTTACTGTTGGAATCACATTAATTTTGGGCAGCTTTATAGATAACTTAACTTTACAAAAAAGAATCATTATGTTTGTGCTTTTATTCTTATATGCTGTTATAATGGGAATGTGGTTTATAGTCCTGGGAAAGATAAGTAAAAAAGTCAGCAGGTATCAAATCCTTGGTACTGTATCGATTTTGCTTTTAGGAGTGTTTAGTTTTCTTTCCATGCTGGAGGGTTTGATTCAAAGCAAATTGCCTGCCATTACCCTGCTTCTCCCTAACCGGTGGCTGGTTGAAGGGATTACAGATATAGTTTTTCGCAGTACCATAGATTATGTACCGATTACTGCGTTTTGGAGCCTTTTGGTAATGGGAGGGGTTCTGCTTATAATAAATTGGTTTGTAAATAAGATTCAAAATTCTTATTGGAGGAGTTATAATGAGTGATAGTATAAAAAAGATTAGCAGAGAAATTCTTGCAGGTGAGAATTTAGAAAGAAATCTGCCCTGGGTTCTTAACCGGCTGATTTCTTTATATGATAAAGATGCAAAATTAAAATTAGCAATGAGTTATTATAATTTTTATGAAAATTACAGGGAAGAGAACTCTTTTTCCGCAGATTTAGAAGATAATGCTTCGTCTGATAGAAATGATCAGGGGAAACAATACAATAAAGTAAGTTATAAATACAGATCTGATGAGGAAGAGCTGTTAAATGAGGTTAATGAAATTATAAAAGACTCTATAATGGGGAAATTCTCAGGAGAAGGTCTGGAAGACAGTGTTAAGCGCCTGGATAAAGTACGAAATACGATTATTGATAGAATGAATATTCTTACTGGTTACACAGACTTTTTACAGATTTATGAATATGTGCTTAATCGTGTTGAATATAGGTTTAAGAACGATATGGAGGATGTTAACAACGAGGCATTTACAGCAGAAGTTCTCGCTTTTATTTTTGAAACAAAAGATAATATAATCATCAATGAGCGAATCAAAGAGGTTGTTGGACAATTGCCGGTTCGAATGACTAAGGCAAAATATTTTGAATTGTTAGGTAATAGCATTTCTTTATATAAAGGTGGGGAACGTTCATCTTTGGACACTTATATGTATATGCTGCAGACCAGTGGAGCTATTTATCGCACAGAGGGAATGGAACGGGTTTTCCCGGAACTTTCCCGGTTAAAGAATGATTTAGAGAAGGGTGATTATAAGAATCTTACGGAACGGGAATATATTGATTTATCCAATTGTCTGGAACTTGGTGTCAGATTTATAAGCAGTATGGTAAATTTCTATTATGGATTGCAGGAAATTGTAAATTATTTATATGTAATCATCCTAGCAAGGCCTTATGGGGATATGAATGAAAATGAATCTGCTTCATTTGACAGTTTATCCATGGTAGGAGAAATTAACCGTTACTTTGAAGCGGATAAAAAAGAACCGCTGCCAGAAGAGCTGGAGGAAAGATTTCAATTCTCAGAAGGAATGCAGGAAGGTTACTTTCAGGAAATTTCCTTACTGGAACCAATTTTTATAGATATCAAATCCAATTATACTGAGTTAACTAACAGCCTGATGCTTCGTCCCATATTTAATATTGCAGACATTGCGCGAAAATTGCTGGGCAGCAGTTTATTTGTCGATTTAAATCAAAGTGAAATCAGCAATGTAGCAGATGAGAAATATCTGGATCAAGTAAAAGAGGAGTTGATTTCCGGGCTGACTAAGGCTTTTAAAGAACGGTCACAGGTTGCCAATCGTGCTGTAATGGCTAATACTTTAAATAAAATACCTGTATTTTTTCAAAGTTATGGCGAAATAGAAGAATATATCAGGCAATCTCTTGACCAATGTCATGATTTGGCTGAGAAAATAGCCTCCGTTCAATTAATTAAGTCACTATATGAGAATTAATTCTGTATTTTTAATTGTAATATGTGGTATAATGGAATAAAGTGGATGTGGACTATTCATAGAAATCTGACAGATTATTAATTATAAATTTATAAACGGGACAGGCACGTTAAAAGTCCATAAGTTATACAGATGGGAGCTTACCATGATTAAATGGGCAAAAAACTTATTCTTAAGTGAGAATATAACTCCGAAGAAAAAAGCTAAAATAATAAAAAATATAGAAAAAAAGAATTTATTGCTTGAAGTATATTGTATTACCTTTGCTTCTAATCCGGAGAACCTTTTTGATATAATGAATGCCAATGAATTTTTATTTCCGTATTATAGCAGGAAAGAAATACAAATTTTGGGTATCGCGCTATCAAAAAAGGAAGCTTTTGAGTTGGTAAAGGACATGCTGGAAGAAATATATAGAGAAACCGGCGGTTTTCAGGTTAGAGAATATTTTAAAGAGACATAAGTATGCGATGGATAACTGTAGTAGGAAGAAGGAGGAGAAAACCCAGTAAATATGGTGAACTTAATATTACTTATATTAAAAATATTGGTCATAATTCTTGCCTCTATTTTAGGAATACTACTATTATTGGTTCTTATAGTGCTTTTGGTTCCGATACGTTATCAATTGTATGGAGAAAAGAGAGATGAAATAAAATTGGAGGGGAAGGCCAGCTGGCTTCTTCGTCTAATTTACTTAAGATTTACTTATGAATCCAATAAATTTATTATAAGAGTAAGAATTTTTGGTAAATTATTTTATGATAGTCAGAATTATAATAGTAAAAAGAAAGTAAAAAAAGAGAAGAAAAAGAAAGTAAAAAATAAAAAGAGAAAAGAGGGAAATGGAAAGGAGCAAAGCAGAAAAGAGAATAAAGAGATTGAAGATAGAGTTGGGACAAGCAAGGACACAGAAGAGAATGGATTAGCAGAAGAAGCAGCGGATAATATCATCGGTAAAGTGAATCCGGAATATATTCAAGAGACAATCGATAAGGCAAAAGATGCGATAATAGAAAAAGCTAAAGAGGAGTTCATTGAGGAACCAATTGATAATGCCGAAGCGAAGACATATAAAAAAGAAAAAGCCGAGTCTATAGATGAGACAAAAGAAACAGAAGAGGATTCGTCAGATTATCATAAAGACAACGGAAATAATAAAGGTCTCTTTAGTAAGATAAAAGCTTTCTTGCGAAAGTTGCTAAAAATCCCTAAAAAGATAATTAAGTTATTTACAAAAATAAAGAATTCTCTTAAAAAAGTGTATTATATTATAGTCGAAATTCTGGGGAAATTGCATAAAATCAGAGCATTTCTTAAGAATGAAGTTAATAAAAAAGGTATTAAATATATCTTTCTTAGTTTAAAAAAGATTTTTAAGCATATCCGTCCCCAAAAGCTTAAAATTGACGGGGAATTTGGTACCGGAGATCCCTGTTCTACCGGGCAGCTGCTGGGTGGTCTTGCTGTATTTTATGGCTATTATGGAGAGAATGCACATATTGTACCTAATTTTGAAACTGCAATTTTAGAAGGCTCCATATTTTGTAAGGGTCGAATAAGATTGTTTACTTTACTAATAATATGTATTAAACTAATTTTTAACAAGGAATTTAGAAAAATGATTGAAAACTTTAAAGCATTTAAGGAGGAATTATAATGGCAGACAGTAATTTTAATGCAACAGTAGAATCTTTATTTAAGGGTATGGATAGTTTCCTTACAACAAAAACAGTAGTAGGGGACGCTGTAACATTCCAAGACGGCACCATCATTCTTCCATTAGTGGATGTTAGTTTTGGTGTAGGTGCAGGAGCATTTGCTAAGGATGCAGGGAAGAATAATGCAGGTGGTGGTATGGGAGGAAAAATAACACCAAGTGCAGTATTAGTAATTCAAGATGGCACCACTAAACTTGTGAATGTGAAGAATCAGGATAGTCTTACAAAGATTTTGGACATGGTACCTGATTTCGTAAATAAATTCTCCAAAGGAAAAGATAAAGAGCAGGATGTTTCTGACAAGGTGGATGATATATTAGATTCCCAGACCTATGGTGAAGATTAATAAGAAATCATATACAAAGATGTTATAAAATTAAAATTTTAACTTGCATTATTTCATGTATTCTGCTAGAATAGATTTGTTTGTAGGTCGTAGGACTAATTAGAAACCTAGGGAGGTGCTTCAAATGGCTAAATGTGCAATTTGTGAAAAAGGTGCTCACTTTGGAATAGCTGTGAGTCATTCTCATAGAAGATCTAATAAGATGTGGAAAGCTAATGTAAAATCAGTTAAAGTTCTAGTTAACGGTGGCGCAAAGAAAATGTATGTTTGTACATCTTGTTTAAGATCTGGTAAAGTTGAACGTGCATAATAATAAGCATTATTAGGAAGGGGTGTCAGTTATGGCACCCTTTTTTACTTAGTAAAAAAGGGAGTTATAAACAGTCGTCAGCAAGTAAATAAATTATAACCTAGAATTAAAAACAAGATAATAATACATACTGCCAGTATGCCATTGGTGATAAATAGCATAATTGTCATGCCGACAGCTATCCAAAATAGTATAAATCCAATCATTCTTTTCATAAATGAATTCTCTCCTTTGCCAAATGGCGATAACAGGGCTGATGTTTATATATATGCAAAGGAATATTTGTTTATATCACATTGAGACAAAATAGGCATAAAATAATAGAAAAGTGCAGATTAAAAAAATGGTATTCCATTTTATCTAAAAAAAGGTTATAATACTACTGTATAGTAAAATAAGTCATCTATAATTAGTATTTGTGCAAATAAGCACAGGAATAGATATGAATAAGAGAATTGGAGGGTTCCTATGAAAGGGCACATGAATACACAAATCGGTGAAGTGTTAATTGATAATGATGTATTGGCGAAATATGCTGGTTCATCAGCGGTTGAATGTTTTGGTGTTGTTGGAATGGCATCTGTTAACATGAAGGATGGTCTTGTTAAACTCCTAAAACGTGATAACTTAAGTCATGGCGTTAATATTACAGTAGAGAACAATAAAATAATCATTGATCTGCATATCATTGTTTCTTATGGTGTAAGTATATCTGCTGTTGCCGAAAACCTTATCAGTAATGTAAAGTACAAGGTTGAAGAATTTACAGGCATGGAAGTAGTTAAAATAAATATTTTCGTCGAAGGCGTAAGAGTCATTGACTAAAGTGAATGATATTTAAGGAGGAACAAACTTGTGGTTATAAAGACAATAGATGCTTTCACTCTAAAAAAGATGTTTCTGGCAGGAGCAAAAAGCATTGAAAGCAAGAAAGAATACATTAATGAATTGAATGTATTTCCAGTGCCTGATGGGGACACTGGTACCAATATGACATTGACGATTTTGTCTGCTGCTAAAGAAGTAAGCCAGATGGAGGATCCTACAATCGAGGGATTGGCAAAAGCAATATCCAGCGGATCTCTCCGGGGAGCCAGAGGTAACTCAGGAGTTATTCTGTCTCAGTTGTTTCGAGGATTTACCAAAGAAATTAGAGATTATAAAGAAATTAACGTAACCATTATGGCGAATGCATTCCAAAAAGCAGTGGAAACTGCGTATAAAGCAGTTATGAAGCCAAAAGAGGGTACGATTCTTACTGTTGCAAGAGGTGGAGCTGAAAAAGCTGCTTTACTGGTAACAGAAACGGATGATTTAGTATACTTTGGTTCTGAAGTAATTAAATATATGGAAGAAGTATTAGCACATACACCAGAATTATTACCAGTACTAAAAGAAGCCGGAGTTGTGGATTCCGGTGGACAGGGATTGCTTGAAATTATGAAAGGTGCTTATGATGCTTTACTAGGAAAAGAAGTAGATTTTGATAGTATTTCTTCGGCACCTGCAAAGACAAGTGATATTAAAATTAATTCAGAAAATATATTGACTACGGATATTAAATTTGGGTATTGTACCGAATTCATTATAAATTTAGAAAAAGAATTTGATATAAATACAGAGATGGACTTTAAAGGATATTTAGAATCTATCGGTGATTCTCTTGTGGTTGTAGCAGATGATGAGTTAGTAAAGGTTCATGTACATACGAATGATCCTGGATTGGCTCTTCAACGTGCGTTAACCTATGGTTCTTTATCTAGAATTAAAATAGATAACATGAGAGAAGAACACAATGAAAGACTAATCAAAGATGCAGCCAAAATGGCAGCGAAGGAAGCGGAAGAGAAAAAGGCAAAAGAAGCAAAGGAAACAAAAACTGCACCTAGAAAAGAAGTTGGTTTTATTTCTGTATCCATTGGTGAGGGAATTAATGAAATATTCAAAGGCCTTGGTGTTGACTATATTATCTCCGGCGGTCAGACTATGAACCCAAGTACAGAGGATATGTTAAATGCTATTGATCATGTAAATGCAGATACCATATTCATATTCCCTAACAATAGCAATATAATTCTTGCAGCAGAACAAGCAAAAACTTTAACGGAAGATAAACAAATTGTTGTAATTCCATCTAAAACAGTACCCCAGGGAATCACAGCAATAATTAACTATGTTTATGATAAATCAGTAGAAGATAATAAGAGCCATATGATGGAAGAAATGCAGAAGGTAAAAAGCGGCCAGATCACCTATGCAGTTCGTGATACCAATATTGATGGCAAAGAAATTAAGCAAGGCAATATAATGGGTCTTGATGACAAGACGATTTTGTCCGTAGGTTCAGATGTACTAGAGACTACTTTTGAATTAATTAAGAATCTGGTAGATGATGAATCTGAATTAATTAGCATCTATTATGGGGAAGAAGTATCGGAAGACAGTGCAAATGAATTGTCCGATATGGTTTCTAAAGAGTTCCCTGATTTGGATATAGAATTAAATTATGGCGGACAGCCGATTTATTACTATGTACTTTCTGTAGAGTAATACGATAAATTAATTTAATACGATAATATACGACTTTTTAATAGAGTATGATTCAATATGAATTGTACTCTATTTTTTTAATGATTATTATGGAATAGGACATAATCTAAATTAGATTAGATTTTTCCATAATACAATGTTATACTATGAAATGAATGGGAATTATTCAATTATATAATATTTAAATATTTCATACAGGAGGATATTTATGAAATTAACAGATCCTGTTATAGCAATAAAGGGTATTGGCGAGAAAACAGAAAAAGATTTGAATAAAATGGGCATTTTAACAGTTGATGATATGATTCATCATTTCCCTAGAACTTATGATATGTTCGAGGTGCCTATTCCAATCAGCAACATCAGTGAAGGAAATGTTGCTACTTTGGAAGCTTCTGTAGTATCTTCTGTTCAGTCAAAACAGGTAAGGAACTTGAAGATTCTTAGCTGCCGGGTGCAGGATTCATCCGGTTCCGTCCATTTGACCTGGTTTAATATGCCTTTTTTACGGAATAAACTTCGTATGGGATACCATTTTTTATTCCGGGGGAAAGTTGTACGTAAAAACGGTGTTTTGGTAATGGATCAGCCCAAAATATATACTAGAGAAGAGTACTTAAATAAGATGAATGTACTGCAGCCTATCTATGAGCTTACAGCCGGTATTACCAGCAATACCATAGGGAAGGCTGTGAAGAATATCCTTAATGAAGCAGACTTATCCAGCGACTATTTACCAAAGAGGATAATAAAGGAATATAACTTAAGCAGTTATAAAACTGCTATGAAGGATATTCATTTTCCAAAAAGTTTAGAAGCTATGAAAGCAGCAAAGACCAGGCTTGTATTTGATGAATTCTTTCAATTTACATTGGCTTTACAAGCACTAAAGGAAAAAAAGACAGCTTGGAATAATGAATATATTATAAAAGGAAAAAGAGAATGTGAAAGCTTTATAAAAGAACTGCCATATGCCTTAACGAAAGCTCAGATTAAAGTCTGGAAAGAAATAAAAACAGATATTACCGGTCCCTCTACTATGAATCGATTAATTCAAGGTGATGTTGGTTCCGGAAAGACTATTTTAGCCGCACTTGCTTTGCTTATGACGGCTCTAAACGGATATCAGGGAAGCTTAATGGTGCCAACGGAAGTACTGGCTAAGCAGCATTATGAATCGTTGACCGGTTTATTTGCAGAGTACGGTGTAAAAATTATTCTGCTAGTTGGTTCTATGACAGCAGCAGAAAAAAGAAAAGCCTATGAGAAAATTAAAAACCATGAAACAGATATTATAGTGGGTACTCATGCATTAATACAGGAGAAAGTGGAGTATGATAATCTTGCTCTTGCCATTACAGACGAACAGCACCGGTTTGGCGTAAGGCAGAGGGAAGCTTTATCCGGTAAAGGAACCCATCCTCATGTACTGGTTATGAGTGCGACACCAATTCCCAGGACTTTGGCCATTATTCTGTATGGTGATCTGGATATATCCGTCGTGGATGAATTGCCGGCTAACAGGCTGCCAATTAAAAATTGTGTGGTTGATACAGGTTATCGTAATACCGCTTATAAATTTATAGCAAAAGAAGTGGCAGCAGGCAGACAAGCCTATGTCATATGCCCGATGGTAGAAGAAAGCGAAGTTATAGAAGCAGAAAACGTTATTGAATATACCGAGAAATTAAAGGAAGGGCTGCCTTCTGATATTTTGGTAGAATACCTCCACGGAAAGATGAAACCCAAAGAAAAAAATGGCATTATGGAACGGTTTGCAGCTGGAGAAATAAAAGTTTTGGTTTCTACTACAGTAGTGGAGGTTGGGGTTAATGTACCCAATGCTACAGTGATGATGATTGAAAATGCAGAACGGTTTGGGCTTGCCCAGCTTCATCAGTTAAGAGGAAGAGTAGGCAGGGGAAAATATCAGTCCTATTGTATCTTAGTGAGCGGTAATAATGGAAAGGAAACCAGGGAACGTTTGGAGATATTAAATCATTCCAATGATGGTTTTTATATTGCAGGAGAAGACTTAAAATTAAGAGGTCCCGGGGATATGTTTGGAATTAGACAAAGCGGTGATATGGAATTTAAACTGGGAGATATTTATAATGATTCAGAAGTGCTATTAAAAGCCAATGAAGCTGCAAAGAGTTTAACACAGCAGGAAGTGGAACAATTATTGGAATCAAACCCAAGTTTGGCTGATAGAATTATAAATTATGATATGGGAACATTATAAAACTGAAAGTAATGTATATTGGAAGGGTTCCAAAAAAGATTTTCAAAGGATGAAAAATGATATGCATATAATGATATATATATATTAATCTTAAGAATGGATTGATTTTAAAATTAAGGAAAACACCTTTCCATAATTGGTAAAATATTATATACTATATTCATATAATTATGTTATTGTAACTTGAAAGGGGAAGAAAGCATAATAAAATGTGAGATTCTTCACCCAGCTGATTTAATATAACATAATGTAGATTACTTATAGATTACTAGTGGAGTGTTAAAATTAAGAATGTGCTTTACATTCAGAATATAAGGAATTCAAGGAAGGAGATAGGTATTTATAGTATTTTTACTATTCAGAAATATTTTATAATGGTAAGCTGCTATAATTAACCTGATAGAATTATGAGATATAATTATGTGGTAGTAGGAGCGGGGCTTGCCGGATTAACCATTGCTGAAAGGATTGCTGATGTTTGCAATGAAAAAGTTTTAGTAATTGAAAAAAGAGGTCATATAGGCGGTAATATATATGATTCTTATAATGAGGATGGAGTTTTAATTCATAATTATGGACCTCATATATTCCATACAAATGATAAAGGGGTATATGATTATTTAAGCCAGTTTACACCTTGGAATGATTTTTGGCACCGTGTATTGACTCAGGTGGATGGTAATTTGATTCCTATGCCAATTACCGTAGAAACCATTAATAAACTATATAATTTAAACTTATCCTGTGAAGAAGTAGAAGAGTTTTTAAAAAAGAAAGCGATTTCTATAGATGAAATTAAAACCAGTAAAGATGTGGCTTTAAGTAAAGTTGGACAAGATATTTACGAGAAATTTTTTGAAAATTATACGAAGAAGCAGTGGGGAATTGATCCTGGTGAAATAGATACCTCTATCATTTCCAGAATCCCAATCCGTACTAATAGAGACACCAGATATTTTAGTGATAGATATCAGGGAATGCCAAAGTATGGGTACACAAAAATGTGTGAAAATATGATTCAAAATAAAAATATCAAACTACTTCTGAATACGGATTATAAAGAAGTCATTGATGACATAGAATATGAGAAATTAATTTATACCGGCCCTACAGATTATTTTTATGATTATAAGTATGGCAAATTAGCATACCGTAGTATCAACTTTGTATTCGAAACTCATGACAAAGAAGATTACCAACCGGCACCGGTAGTCAATTATCCAAATGATTATGACTACACTAGGATTACGGAATTTAAGAAATTAACTTATCAGGAGCATAAGAAAACTACCATTTTGAAGGAATTCCCTTGTGATGAAGGAGAGCCTTATTATCCTTTCCCTACAAAAGAGTGGAAAGAAAAGTTTTCATTATATCAGGAGGATATGATGAAGGAGAAGAAGGTACTTTTCCTGGGAAGGCTGGCTGAATACCGTTATTATAATATGGATGCGGTGGTTCGAAGTGCCCTTAATCTCTTTGAAGGAGGTATTAATGGATAAACTATATATTGTTATTCCTGCTTACAATGAAGATGAAAATATCAATTCCGTTATAGAGGATTGGTATCCGATTGTAGAGAGAATAGGTAATGGCAGTAAATTAGTAATTATCGACGACGGAAGTAAAGATTCTACCTATACTATAATGAAAAAAGCGGCTGAAACAAGAGCTGCTTTTGAACCTGTTACAAAGCCCAATGGGGGTCATGGAGCAACTGTTTTATACGGTTATCGCTATGCCATAGATGCCGGGGCGGATTATATCTTTCAAACTGATTCTGACGGGCAGACTGTCCCGCAGGAGTTTTGGAAATTTTGGAATATAAGAGAGCAATATGACATGGTGATTGGACATAGAAAAGACCGTCAGGATGGCTTCTCAAGAATTGTAGTTACAAAGGTTTTAAAAATAGTTTTAAAGCTATGTTTTGGTGTGACTATTAAAGATGCTAATACACCTTTTCGTTTAATGAAAGCCCAGATCCTTTCTAAGAACATGAAATTGATTCCTCAAGATTATAATTTATCCAATGTTCTGGTATCCGTTATATATGCGAAGAAAAAACTGCCGGTTAAGTATCTGCCGGTTACATTCCGACAAAGACAAGGCGGAGTAAATTCCATTAATATTAATAAAATTATTAAAATAGGGAGACAAGCCCTAAAAGACTTTTTAAGAATTAATAAAATATTAGCAAATAATATTTAGTTTCTACATAAAAATAAACTGGAAGATAGTGTTTACAATAGAAGCTATCTATTATTGTAACATAATCAGATGGGAGTTTATTACATGTTTAAGTTAAAAAATATTATACTTTATATACTTACTATCTTATTACTGATTGCTGGAGGAGTTTTTCTAAAATCAGATTTTTTTCCATTTTTAAGATGGTGGCTTTCAGTGCTTGTACTGGGAGTTTTGTTTTTGCCATTAACAAGAAAAATATTTTCTTCCTTTCATGATGGTGGTTACCTGTTTTCCAAAGTGATTGGGATTGCTTCCAGCGGCTATCTGATGTGGCTGCTATCTTCTCTTAAAATATTAAAGTTTACCGAAGTTTCTTGTTATGTTGTTTTAACGGCTTGCTTAATTTTTAACGGTATCATTTATTTAAAAAGTAAAAAAGAAGAAAAGATGTCTCTTATGGATTCGAAATATGTATTTCCAATGATGGCAGAAGAGGTTCTTTTTTTATTCTTATTTTTACTCTGGGTATATATAAGAGGCTTTAGACCGGAAGCTCATGGTACGGAAAAATTTATGGATTATGGTTTTATGGCGGCTATGATGCGGGGAGACTATATGCCTCCCAAAGACTTATGGTTTTCCGGAAGTACCATAAATTATTATTATGTTGGACAATATATGTCTGCTTTTTTAACAAAATTGTCCTTAAACACGGTGAATGTTGGGTATAACTTAATGTTAACTATGCTGGCGGCCCTTTCCTTTGTGCTGCCTTATTCCTTGGTGTTTAATATTACAAAAAACCGTTTTGGAGAAAAATACTTAAAGCACAAGTGGGTTCCAAGAATTGCTGGCATTTTATCCGGAGCAGGAGTTTCTTTGGCAGGAAATCTGCATTTTACTCTTTTTTATTGGGTTGTTCCAACTATAAGAACCATATTGGGTATTAAAGGAGATTATGCGGATTATTGGTTCCCTAACTCCACAAGATATATTGGTTATAACCCGGAGACAACTGATAAGACTATTCATGAGTTCCCTGGATATTCATTTGTATTAGGGGATCTTCATGCTCATGTAATCAATATAATTTTTGTATTAACACTGCTTGGAATTTTATTTGCATGGTTATTACATCAAAAAAGAAAGTTAGATAACCGGGAGAAACAAGGGTTTCAAATAAAACAGGAGATTTTCAATCCCTTTATTATTATGATAGGATTTTTTATTGGTTTATTCCATACTACAAACTTTTGGGATTTTCCAATCTATTATGTAGTTGCAGGAGGAGTGATTTTATTTTTTAATGGAGTAATCTACGAATTTCGCTTAAAGGCTTTATGGATTACGGCATTACAGGGTATCTTTATTATTGCCATAGCTGAACTTATTTCTCTGCCATTTACATTAACATTTGACCAGATTTCAACAGAGATAATGTTAGCAGAAGCCCATACACCCATGCATCAGCTGCTTATTCTTTGGGGATTGCCGGTAACACTAATTATTGGCCTTTTATATGAATTAGCTGGCAGTGTAGAATATAAGTTCAGAGATGATAAACCTAGATTTATATTATTCCGCTTCTTAAATAGTCTGTCTACTTCTGATTTATATATTTTAGTATTAGGGCTGTGTGCAATTGGTTTGGTAATAATGCCAGAAGTTATTTATATTAGAGATATTTATTCGGGAGACTATAAAAGAGCCAATACTATGTTTAAGCTGACATATCAGGCGTTTATTATGTTTGGTATATGCAGTGGTTATATTTTTGTGAAATTTAAAAAAATGCATCATTTTTATTGGCAAAAGACCTTTGCTAATATAACCCTTTTCTTGTTCTTAACTACTTTGTGGTATCCGGTTGTTTCTGTAAAGGCCTGGTATATTAAGGATAAAAGTTTTAAGGATTATAAAGGTTTGGATGCTGCTGAATTCCTTAATACCCCCGATAATCAAGAGGATTATAAGGCCATCAAATGGTTGAATGAGAATATAAAAGGAACACCTGTAATCCTGGAGGCTCACGGTGACAGCTATACTGATTATGGCAGAGTATCTGTATTTACCGGTTTACCAACAGTGCTTGGCTGGTATGTTCATGAATGGTTATGGAGAGGTGATACGGATATTGTGAATAGGCGCGCAGCAGATATAGAAACAATATACACTTCTACAGATCGGGAATTGGTTCAAACTTTAATTGATGAATACGAAATTGAGTATATTTATGTTGGAAAATTGGAACGGGTCAAATATATTTCTCTGAATAATGATTTACTAAAAAAATTAGGTAGGATTGTATATACAGGTTCAGAGAATATAAGTAATACTTATATCATTCAAATTGAACCTAAGGGGTAAATAATTTGAATAAGGACGCTTTGCCCGCTTAGGTAGTGTGGAACTTCTGGAATAGGTTTTGAGGGCAAAGCTGTGTATTGGATAATATGTTATGAATAAATATATTATATAAATAAAGCAATTACAATTAAAAAATTTGTGATTGGATGTTCGTTAAATAATGAGGTATATGTTCCCTTTGGACGGTATGAATGAGTATATACTATCTGCGTTGGTGAATATTTTTTTGAATTACTTATAATTAAAATTTTTATAAAATTTAATTTTTGTTGAAATTATGAAAAAATATAAAATTTATGGGATAATTTGTTTCCGGATGTATTATTAAGTATAAAATAATATGTTTTAGTAGATGCTTTTACTGGTATTATTCTTAGAAATTTTAAAAAAACAATCATTTTAATAAGAAGTTTCAAAAAAGTACCAGTGTATTTTATTGAATAGTACATATAATAATAGCGTAACAAACAACAACAAAGAATTATTTTTAACCGCTACTATAGGTAGCAATGTTGGAAATATGAAAATGGAGGAGTTTATTATGGCAAGTAGAAACAGAGTTACAGTTCCTGAAGCAAAAGAAGCAATGAACCGCTTTAAATATGAAGTAGCTAATGAAATCGGCGTTCCTTTAAAACAGGGTTACAATGGTGACTTAACTTCTTACCAAAACGGTAGTGTTGGTGGTATGATGGTTAAAAAGATGATCGCTGAACAGCAAAAGAGAATGGCTGGACAATAATAAAGAATTTTTAAATTAGAAAAGCATGATAATTAAAAACAAAAAATAAAATTAAACAACTGAAGTAAATAAAAACTATTAAAAAAGAGGCTGCTTGGGATTAATTTCCGGAGCGGTCTTTTTTAGTGTAATCCCTGTTAATGAATATAGGAAACATTACCTATATAAAGCAGGTACTTATTGAAAAGCAAATAATTATAGAGTAGAATGAATGGGGTGAACAAGGCGTTTTCTTAAAAAAAAGTTGACAAAAATTTTATATAATATACAATAATAATAGATATTTCAATACTTTCTGTTGTTTCGCCTCGATAAGATAATTGGTTGATTTGGATTGTATATGAGAGGGGTAGTAAGATGAGAGTGATAGCTGGTAAAGCGAAAAGATTAAAATTAAAGACAATAGAAGGATTAGATACCCGACCCACAACGGATCGAATAAAAGAAACTTTATTTAATATGATTAATATGCAATTAGCTGATTGTGATTTCCTCGATTTATTCAGTGGAAGTGGTGCTATAGGTATAGAGGCATTAAGCAGAGGTGCAAAATCAGCTGTTTTTGTTGAAAATAACAAGGCTTCTGTGGCATGCATTAAAGATAATCTACGGTTGACCACATTAAATGAGAATGGTGTTGTATTAGCTCTAGATGTATTATCTGCCATAAGGACTTTAGAAATTCAAGGCAGAGTTTTTGATGTTATATTCATGGATCCGCCTTATAATTGTCAGTTGGAAAAACAGGTATTGGAGGCATTACAATTTTCTAATATTATTTATTACAATACCCTTATTATTGTAGAAGCCTCATTAGAAACTGAATTTGATTATCTTGAGAATACAAAGTTTAAAATATATAAGGAAAAGAAATATAAATCCAATAAGCATATTTTTATCGAATTGAAAGAATAGAAAATTAATGAAAGCATAAATCGAATTAAATTAAATTTACAAAAGAGAAGGTTGAAAGAAAATAAATTATAGAAAGAATGCCACAAAGTGATTCTTTCAACTTATTTATTTGTGGCAGCATTACATCTGTAAAACAGACTATTACATCTGAAAGCAGATGTGATATGCAATGGGTGTAAACATGAGAATTGGTATTTATCCGGGTAGTTTTGATCCGGTTACATTTGGACATCTTGATATTATTTTAAGATCATCCCAATTAGTAGATACTTTAATAATTGGAGTGCTAAAAAATAGTAACAAGGTACCTTTATTTAATACAGAAGAGCGGGTTGAATTATTAAGGGAAGTAACCAAAGACATTCCTAATGTAATAATTGAATCCTATGATGGACTGTTGGTGGATTATGCAAGAGAAAAAGGTGCATCTGTTATATTCAGAGGATTAAGAGTAGTTACTGACTTTGAATTTGAATTACAGCTTGCTCAGACAAATCATAAACTAAATCCAGATGTCGACACGGTATTCTTAACAACAAGTGTTCAATATTCTTATCTTTCTTCCAGTACAGTTAGAGAAATTGCAAGTTATGGTGGAAATGTTGAACAATTTGTGCCAACCTGTGTTGTACAAGCAATTCAAGATAAATATAAGAAATTAAGGAGAGATTAGCATGGGTGTAAGCAGAATAGAACAATTAATTGAAGATATATATGAATTCATTGAAAGCTGCAGAATGCAGCCGCTTTCTACCACAAAGGTAATTGTTCCTAAAGATGAATTGTATGATTTATTGGACGAATTAAGACTTAGAACTCCGGATGAAATTAAGCGTTACCAAAAAATTATTGCAAATAGAGATGCCATTATTGCAGATGCGGAAGAAAAGGCAGCAGCTATTTTAGCACAGGCTGATGAAAAAGCACATACTTTAATCAATGAACATGAGATTATGCAGCAGGCTTATTATGAGGCAAATGAAATGGTTAGCAAAGCAGCAGCAGAAGCAAATAAAATTATTGCGGATGCTAATAATGATGCTAACCAAATTCGTTCAAGTGCCCTGGTGTATACTGAGGATATGCTGTCCAATGTGGAACGTATCTTAGCCCATACATATGAAAGCTCAAAATCAAAATATGAGAGTCTAATCCTTTCTTTACAAGGAAACCTTGAAATTGTAATTAATAATAAAAAAGAATTAAGAGGTCAGGAATACGAAGTACCTCAGCAAGTAAATGAGCCCTCTGAGCCGCAGGAACCGGAGCGGGAAGGGGAAGATTTTGAATTTGATGAAAATACTTTCCTTCAAGATTTATAATAATATTCTTACATAAAAAGAGGCCATCAGGAATGCAATCACTGCATGAATTAATTTAACCTTAAAATATGTGCCAAAAGATAGTCTTGTATTACTTATTACACTTTTTGTTTGTGCCAAGCCAGACAGGCCGCCTAAAGAAGTAATTATAGTAATTAAGACTATTTTTATAGTTAAATCCAATGAGGACATGCTAATTTGGTTAATTCCAGTTGTAATTTCAAGAAGTCCAATACTAAGGAGCCTAGCCGGATTATTTGGTGAACCTAAAGTTGTGATGATTTGAGCAGGAATGGAAAATAGTATTATATATCCGCCTACTTTTGTTATTACTTCAAAACCATCCATAATTGCAGAATCTAAAACCGCAAAGCTAAATTTTGGTTCGGGATCCTCTAATATATATTCGGCTGTATATACTTTTTTTCTTTTATATAATCCCAGTATTCTAAAATAAAGAAAAGCGGCAATAATACCGGATATGTAAATAATAAATAGTAAAGGTCCCCGAAGCTCCTTCATTTTTAATTGTGCGATTGCAATATAGCCCATAATAAACATTGGGCTTGAATTATTACAAAAACTTAACAGGTATTGGGCTTCTTCTTCCTCTAAGCTGCCATTGCTATATAAATCACCAACGGATTTAGCACCAACAGGTATTCCGGAAAGAAAACCTATTAGAATGGGATAGCAGCCTCCTTTACTTACGCGAAAGATAAAATGAAAAAAAGGATAAAGAAGTTTACTAAGAGGCTTTGTTATTTGTAATCGAATAATAAGATTGGACATAATAATAAAAGGAAGTAAAGTTGGTAATACCGTATTAAACCATAAAAGCAATCCTCTTTTTGCGCCTATATAAGCGTCGGAGGGAAAGATTAGAATAAGAACTAAGAAAAGGACAATACCTACTTTTGATAGTCCTTTCTTTCCCTTTTCTTTTTTCATATATTGAGTGTGGGATAAATGTCGCATCATTTTCTCCAAGAAAATCATTACTATAATTTATTTGGCTACTGTCCAATATATGCAGAAAACATGGATTATTTCTTGAGAACAAAAATCTCATGGTGTATAATGTAAGGAATGACACAATTTAACTTCATCAGGAAAGAGGACTTTCCTGTTTTAGCAGGAGTTTGGGTTCCTGCTGAAATGCCGCATAGTGGCAATGAGGTTATGAGCAAATAGCGTAAGCGAATTGCGAATATCTGAAATTATAATACTTCCATAATGAAGTAAGTTGAAAGAAAATATTAAAGGAAAGGTTGCCACAAATGAATTCTTTCAACCGATTTTATGTGGCAGTATCACATCGAAAGGCAAGGATGTCATGTGAAATGATGTGATATGCAATAGGTATAACAATGGACAATAAAAAACAATTAAAGCGAGAAGAAGTACCAGAACAATTCAAATGGGCTATTAGTGACTTGTTTCAAACAGATGAGGAGTGGAAAGAGGAATACCAGTTAACGAAGAAGTTGATTTCCAAGGTAAGTGATTATCAGGGAAGATTATCGGAGTCAGCAGATACTCTTTTAGAATTTTATAAACTTGAGGATGAAATTGCAGGACATTTTGAACGTGTTTATGTGTATGCCAACCAAAAATATCATGAAGATACTTCCAATAGTACCTATCAGGATTTTTCCAACCAGGCAAGTATTTTGGAAGTTATGTTAAACAGTGCCTTTTCCTTTGCTGTACCGGAGATTTTGGCGATTTCAGAAGATACCATTTATCAATATCTTGCTTCTAATAAAGAGTTGCAGCTATATGAATTTACGATAAAAGAAATTCTTAGACATAAACCACATGTATTATCAGCAGAGATGGAGGGCTTGCTGGCTGATACAGGAGCTATGGCAGAGGCTCCAAGTATCATATTCAATATGTTCCATAATGCAGATATGAAATTCCCTGAAATAGAGGACGAGAATGGCGAAAAGGTTGCAATCACTCATGGCCGTTACGTTACTTTCATGGAGAGTGCTAACCGGAGAGTTAGAAAAGATGCTTTTAATGGAATTCAATCTTCTTATATGAAGTTTAAAAATACATTAGCGGCCACTTATAGTGCTAACGTAAAAAATGAAGCCTTCCTTGCCAAAGCAAGAAAATATCAATCTTCATTAGCAATGGCATTAGATAACAGTAATATTCCGTCAGAAGTATATACCAATTTAATCAATGCAGTACATGAAAATCTTCCTCTTATGCACCGATATGTGTCTTTACGTAAAAAGTCATTGGGGCTGGAGGAACTTCATATGTATGATCTTTATACCCCTATAGTAAAAGATGTAGATATGGAAATAAACTTTGAAGATGCAAAGGATATGGTATATAAAGGTTTGGAGCCATTGGGAGATAGATACCGTACCATCTTAAAAGAAGGTTATAACAATGGTTGGATTGATATTTATGAAAATGAAGGCAAGAGAAGTGGTGCCTATTCCTGGGGGGCATATGGAACCCATCCTTATGTGTTGTTAAATTATCAGGGCAGCTTAAAGAATGTTTTTACCCTTGCTCATGAAATGGGGCATGCAATTCACAGCTATCATTCTGATGAAGCTCTTCCTATTCGCTATGCAGGATACAAAATTTTTGTTGCTGAAGTTGCTTCTACTTGTAACGAAGCATTATTAATGGAATATCTGCTTAGTAATACAAAGAACAAGAAGGAAAGAGCATATTTAATAAATTATTTCTTAGAGCAATTTAAGTCCACTTTATTTAGACAAACCATGTTTGCAGAATTTGAAATGATTACCCATCAGATGTATTTAGACGGAGAATCTTTAACGGCAGAGAATCTATGTAAGATTTACCATGACTTAAATGTAAAATACTTTGGTGAGGATATCGTCATTGATCCGGAAATCGATATAGAATGGGCAAGAATTCCTCATTTTTATAAACCTTTTTATGTATATCAATATGCTACCGGTTATTCTGCTGCAATTGCACTCTCCAGAAAGATTCTTAAAGAAGGTGAGCCGGCTGTAGAGGATTACATTAACAAGTTTTTAAGCGGTGGAAGTTCTGATTATCCAATTGAACTACTAAAGAAAGCTGGAGTTGATATGAGTAAGAAAGAACCAGTTAATGATGCTTTGGCTTTGTTTGGTAAACTTTTAGATGAAATGGAAGAACTATTGGGATAGAATCTTAGAAATTCTTAGTATAAATGATTCTTCACGAATTCAGTAAGCTAAATTCGTGAAGAATTATTAGATTTAATTTACATAATAAAATGATTTACTTTGAAAATATACTTTTCTATTTACTTGGAATTTACTTGATTGCAATACAAGTAGTATCCTTGATATGGTTATATAATTTGCTATTGATTTCATTTCACAGCCTTATAATTAAATTAATATAATTCCATGTGTATACTCATCTTTTATTAAGATGTTATACTTATGGTAGATTATCTGATTGTATAAATTTGCAGCAAAGATATCTTCATGAAGCATTTTAAGACCTGTCTGGTTTAGGCTTTTTGAGGCATCGCCTACTTTGGTTATGATGGGTATTTGGGCTTTGTCTTGGATTTGTCTAAGCAGGTGTGAGGAGGTCTTTTTTAGTCCAAGTATACGGGCATATTGGGTGTAACCTTCCCTTTTATACTCTTCCATATTGGCTGTGGTTATATTTAATAATATATGGATAAAAGCCCTGTTTACGCGAGTCAGAGTTAGTTGTTTGGTCTTAATTTCTTGTGCCAATTGGGAATATGCCAATGGTAATATATTTGTATTCTTAATTCGATTTGCTAAATCCTTTGATACGTCCAAATACCCGGAAAGGGATTCTTTTGTTTCCGTCATCAATTTATATTGTAATAATAAGGTATAATCGTCTTCGTATATAGGGAAGGTTTTACCGTATTCTTCTTCTAGTATGCTTAAAACTTCCTCAGGAAGGTGAGGTTCTAAGGCGGTTACTGAGGTACTATTCAGGATGGATTTACGAATGGCAGTGGCTGAACTAATGGCGTCATTCTTACTATCAGCAGCAGGGCTTGTACTGTTTTGAGACAATATATCTAATTCTTCTTCATGGTATCCCGCATGTTTCCTTGTTATGGTTACTGGTTTTATGGAACTATTTAATTGAATCAGGGCTTTTATATATTCTATGCCAAGGATGTTATTGGGAGATGATAAAACCGCCTCCTCTATATCCGGTAACAGAGTCTTTAATGCATAGGTTCTTGCTAATGGAAAAGTATGCCCTTTTTTCAAAAATGTGCCTAATAGAGTCTTGTATTCAAGTGGTTCTTCTGCTAATATTCTAGCTATAGAGGTTAGTTCGTGAACATTACCGCATTCACTTCCAAAACAAATTTCATCGATGATACCCAGTTGATTCAATAAGGATACAGCCCCCAGTGAGAAATATTCTGCACTGCCGGTGGAATAGCAGACAGGCAGTTCAAAAACAACGTCAGCTCCACAGGACAGAGCCATTTTAGCGCGGCTGTACTTATTCATGATAGCCGGAGTACCCCGTTGAACAAAATTACCACTCATCACTACAACTACGTGGTCGGCTCCGGTAATTCTTTTTGCTTCCTCCATATGATATTTATGGCCATTATGAAAGGGATTGTATTCTGTTATTAAACCTACAACTTTCATGATTGCTCCTTTTGACTTTCGATATAGTATCTTCAATATATTCTATTTGAAGTTATTTTACAAGAGAAAGTCTTTTTTCACAACCTAATACTTGACAGATATTTTTTACTAAGGAGAAAAGTTATGAACGTAATAAAAAGCAGGGATGTTATTAATATTCTGAAAAGAGCTTTAAATTTAATTGATGAAAGACTCATTAATCACGGAGAGAGAGTGGGGTATATCATTTATAAAATGATGGAATATGAAAATAAGTACTCACAGCAGGAAATGTTAGATTATACTATTTCTGCCTTATTTCATGACATCGGTGCGTATAAAACAGATGAAATTGACAATATGATTAAGTTTGAAACGAGAAACATCTGGGAGCACTCTATTTATGGATATTTATTTTTTAAGTATTTAACACCATTAAATGATTTTGCAGAGACAATTTTATTCCATCATATCGATTATAATAAATTGACAAAATTTCATAGCAAGCATGAAGTAATTTCCAGCTACCTAAATCTTGCCGATAGAATTGATGTGAATAAAATATCCTCAAGGGATATTGTTCCAGAGAAGTTTTATCGGTTAAGAGATATTCAATATTCCGGACATGCACTTGATTTATTTAATAATGCACAACAAAAGTATCATATTTTGGAAAGATTAGAAGATAACAGTTATCAGGAAGAATTGAATCAATTTTTAGAAAAAGCTGTGTTTACTTCCAAAGAAAAAGAAGAATTTTTGCAGATGTTAATCTATTCCATTGATTTTCGAAGCGAGCATACGGTTAGACATACCATTACAACAGTAAGTGTCGCGGATCAATTAGGAAAATTGATAGGATTAAATGCTAAAGATACATATAATCTTCATTACGGAGCTTTACTCCATGATATTGGTAAAATATCAACTCCATTAAATATTTTGGAGGCACCCAGGGGATTAACGGCAGAAGAGATGAAAATTATGAAAGATCATGTTGCTGTCAGTGAAATAATTCTAAAAGATTATATAGATGAAGAAATTGTACAAATTGCTGTCCGTCATCATGAGAAATTAGATGGTTCCGGTTATCATAAAGGACTGACAGCTGATCAATTAACGCTGCCCCAACGTATTCTGGCAGTTGCAGATATCATAAGTGCCTTATATGGCGTGCGGAGTTATAAAACCTCCTTTAATAAGGACAAGATTCTTTCTATTTTAATAAAAGAAGCGGATAAAGGTATGATTAGCAGGGAAGTAGTTGATTGTGTAAAAGAATTTTATGATACACTTATGGAAAATGTGGAAAGAGATTGTGAGGAGCCATTGCAAAAATATGCAGCTATGAATGAAAAGTATGAAAGCCTTTATAACCAATTTTTAGAATTAATATAAGATATTTGAATATACTAATAGGTGATTTAGGGGTATTAAAACCTCATTCGACATAAAATGTGCTAAAAAAATATTTATTTACTTGTCTGGGAGAATTTTTTGGACTATAATAAAAGTTGTGAGATTTTACTGTGTGGAAAATATTATAAAAAAATTAGATTATGAAATACGAAAGGAGTTTACTCAAAGTGGGATTTATTGAAGACATTAAGGCAAGAGCGAAGCAAAACATGAAAACTATCGTTCTTCCTGAAACAACAGATAAAAGAACTTTAGAAGCCGCTTCCAGAATTTTAGCGGAAGGTGTTGCTAAAGTGGTTCTTTTAGGCAACGAAGAAAATATTAAAAAGACAGCAGAAGGCTTTGATTTATCAGGTGCTGAATTTGTAGATCCTGAATCAACAGACAAATTGGATTCTTACATTAATCTTCTTGTTGAAATTAGGAAAAATAAAGGTATGACACCTGAATTGGCTAGAGAAACTTTAACAAAAGATTATTTAACATTTGGTGTTACAATGGTTAAAGCTGGGGATGCAGACGGTATGGTTGCAGGTGCAGTCAATTCAACTGCAAATGTACTAAGACCATCTCTTCAGATTCTAAAAACGGCTCCGGGAACAAAATTAGTTTCTTCTTTCTTTATTATGGTTGTTCCAAATTGTGAATACGGTCATAATGGAACATTTGTATTCTCTGATTGTGGTTTAAATCAAAATCCAAATTCTGAAGAATTAGCAGCAATTGCAGAAAGTTCCGCAAAGAGTTTCAAGGCTCTTATCGGTGATGAACCCATAGTGTCTATGCTTTCTCATTCTACAAAGGGAAGTGCAAAACATGCTGACGTTGACAAAGTAGTAGAAGCTACAAGAATCGCAAAAGAATCTTATCCTGATATTAAGATTGATGGTGAATTACAAGCGGATGCTTCCATTATTCCAAGCGTAGGTTCTGCCAAAGCTCCGGAAAGCTCTGTTGCAGGTAAAGCTAATGTTCTTGTATTCCCTGACTTAGATGCAGGTAATATTGGATACAAGTTGGTTCAAAGATTAGCAAAAGCAGAAGCATACGGTCCAATGACTCAAGGTATTGCAAAACCAGTTAATGATTTATCCAGAGGATGCAGTGCGGATGATATCGTTGGTGTAATTGCTATTACAGCAGTACAAGCCAGTGCAATGGATAATAAATAATTTATCCTCGTCAGAGAAGTGGATTTGCCTGTAGACAGGTGAATATCCGCTTCGATGAATAAGAAAAGTTTGAAAGAAAATATTAATACGAAAGGATGCCACAACTAAATTCTTTCGAACTATTTATTTGTGGCAGTATCGCAAGCAAACTTGTGATATGCAATGGGTGCAATAATGAAAGTTTTAGTTATTAACTGCGGTAGTTCATCATTGAAATACCAGTTAATCGATTCCGAATCAGAAAAGGCTTTAGCTGTAGGTTTATGTGAAAGAATAGGTATTGACGGCCGTTTAAATCACACTCCTGCAGGAGGAGAAAAAGTTGTTATAAATGCTACAATGGATACTCATGAAACAGCAATTAAATTAGTGTTGGAAGCTCTTATCGATAAAAACCATGGTGTAATCAAATCTTTGGATGAAATTGGTGCAGTAGGCCACAGAGTAGTTCATGGAGGAGAAAAATTCGCAACTTCTACAGTTATTACTGACGAAGTAATAAAAGGAATTGAAGAATGTAATGATTTAGCACCTTTACACAACCCTGCTAATCTAATTGGTATTAATGCTTGTAAGAGCCTTATGCCAAATGTACCTATGGTAGCAGTATTTGATACCGCTTTCCACCAGACAATGCCTGCAAAAGCATATCTTTACGGTCTTCCATATGAATATTATGAAAAATACAAAGTAAGAAGATATGGTTTCCATGGTACAAGTCATAGCTATGTTGCTTCCAGAGCAATTGACATGGCAGGCTTAGATAAAGACAACTCTAAAGTGATTGTTTGCCATTTGGGAAATGGTGCCAGCGTTACAGCTGTATTAAATGGTAAATCCGTTGATACCAGTATGGGACTTACTCCGTTAGAAGGTCTTATTATGGGAACAAGAAGCGGTAGCATTGATCCTGCTATTATGGAGTTTATTGCAAATAAAGAAAATAAATCTATCGAAGAAGTAATGAATATACTGAATAAGAAATCCGGTGTATTAGGCTTATCAGGTGTATCCAGTGACTTTAGAGATTTAGAGAATGCTGCGGAAGAAGGAAATGAGAGAGCAAAACTTGCTGTTGAAGTATTCTCTTATCGCGTTGCAAGATATATTGGGTCTTATGTTGCTGCTATGAATGGTGTAGATGCTATCGCATTCACAGCTGGATTGGGCGAAAATGACAAAAATGTAAGAGCAAATGTATCTTCTTATCTCGGATACCTTGGAATCAATATTGATCAGGATAAGAACAGTGTAAGAGGAAAAGAAACTATTGTTTCAACAGAAGATTCTAAAGTTAAAGTTTGTGTAATCCCTACAAACGAAGAATTAGCAATAGCCAGAGAAACAGTTGCATTAATCTAATTTTTTAAAAATACATTGTATAAATTAAAAATAATTGTCATTCTGAGCATTTAACGAAGTTGAATTATGTTTAGAATGACAATTATAATTCGTATGTTAAAAATATTGTTAACATTTTTGATTTAAATAAAGGCTTAAAATTATGTTGAAATACAAATTTATTATTGACAAATCATGGGCACCTGTCTATAATGTAAACAGTGCGAATTTTTAAAAGATAGGAGATTGTTATGCTTATTAATTTATCAGATATTACATCTGTTAACGGCAAAGTCGAACATATTCAAGCTCCCATCGAATTAGAAAGCTTTTGCTTGGAAGGGACTTGCTATCCCATTGCTAAAAAATCCAATGTTGATCTTATCATAACTCATATGGGTGAACGTAAAGTCAGGATTGAAGGCGAAGCAAAAATATCTTTATTAATTCCGTGCAATAGATGCCTTGAAGACGTAGAAACCTTGTTTGAACTAAAGATATTTAAAGATTTAGATTTAAATCATAGGTCAGAAGACCGAATTAAGGATTTAGATGAAACAAATTATATCGATGAATATAATCTGGATGTAGATTTATTAGTCTATGGTGAAATACTTATAGACTTTCCCATGAAGGTTCTGTGTGATAAGGACTGTAAAGGTTTATGTAAAACTTGTGGGACGAATCTGAATAAGAGTACCTGCAATTGCAGCGAACCTGATCCGGATCCCAGAATGTCAGTAATCCGAGATATATTCAAGAATTTTAAGGAGGTGTAATCATGGGAGCTATCTGTCCAAAGAATAAATCTTCAAAAGCTAGAAGAGACAGCCGTAGAGCAAACTGGAAAATGTCAGCACCTAATTTAGTAAAGTGCAGCAAATGTGGAGCATTAATGGTACCACATAGAGTTTGCAAGGCTTGTGGTTCTTACAACAAGAAAGAAATAATTCCACAGGATTAATTATTAAAAATTAAATAAAATCAAGGGTTTGAGAAATCAGATCCTTGATTTTTTTTCGATATAACGTTTATCAATAATCATATTTCCAACGTATATCATAGAACCTAAATTTTAATCCTACTAATCCAAATATTTTGATTGATAATAAATATATTTTTATTATATATAATCCAAGAGTTTTCATCTATAATTAAGTAATTTGTATAATTTATAATCAGAAAGCTTAATGAATAGCATTTCTATATAGAACTTTTCTATAGTTTATCACAGAAAAAATAATATTAATTGACAAAATTACACCTATATGATAGCATATAGAAGTAATAAAATGATGGAGAGTATAATATAATGCGACAAAGAATTAACCGTACACCGTTACAATCAGAAATAATTAAATATATTCAGGAATATATTCATGATGAAAACCTAGAGACAGGGGACAAACTTCCATCACAATCAGAGCTTATGGAGATGATGGGTGTTAGCAGAACATCGCTAAGGGAAGCCATAAAAACTCTTGAGGCAAAAGATGTTTTAGAAGTGAAAAATGGTAAGGGTGTTTATGTTAAACACAATGACGAGAATGTATTGATGTCTCAGCTTAATTTTCTAGAAGAAAAAGAATCCTTATTAGAGGTAATGGAAGCACGTAGAATATTAGAAAAAGAAATAATTAAACTTGTAGTGAAAAATATTACTGACAAAGAGCTTGAAAGTCTGGGGGAAGTTGTTAAAGTCCTGATGGATAAATATCACCGTGGTGAAAAACAAAATGTGGAGGATAAAAAATTTCATTACATGATATATGAAGCTTCACATAATAGAGTAATGCATCGGCTTATTTTATCTCTTAGCCGTTCTATGGATAAGTTATGGGATTTTCCATTAAATATGAAAGAACCGTTCACAGATACAATCCCGTTGCATGAAGAGCTGTATAAGGCTATATGTGAACGAGATGTTAAAAGAGCATTAGAAATTAATGAGCACATTCTTGGAATGATGTATCAAACTATTCAGCAACAAAAGTAAAGCAGTATAAAACTGCTTTTATTTTGAACAGAACCTATACTATAGCATATAGCTGATAGGCGATGTTATACATACAGTGAACAGGAGGCTAATATGAGTATTCAATTTGAATTGGAGCGAATGGAAAGGCTAGTTAAAGATATTAACAAACTCCGTTATCCGGAATCAAAAGTGATAAGTAAATATAAAATGCATGAAGGGAAAATAAACAATGGAGCAACCTGTGATACCAGTGATTGGCAGGATTATGAAATTGATACACCTTGGAAAGACACGGACTGTCATAGATGGTTTCGAACAAGTTTTCAAATTCCAAATTCCATGGTTGGTAAGCATGTAGAATTTCGTATAACCACAGGGCGTGAGGGGCAATGGGATGCAACAAATCCCCAGATGCTTTTTTATCTGGATGGAGAAATTGTGCAAGGAGTAGATGTTAATCATAGAGAGATTACTATTACAGATCATGCAATTCTGGATAAGAGATATGAAGTAGCTTTGTATGCTTATAGTGGATCAGTAAAAGGTGATTTAATACTACACACAGAGCTTGTAGTGCTGGATGACATAATTAACAAATTCTATTATGATTTTATGATTCCAGTACAGGCCGCAAGAGTACTGTGGAAAAACAAAAAAGATGATGCACGTAAAATTCTTCAGATACTTGGACTGGTAGCTGACATGATTGATTTAAGAAAGGCTTATTCAGAACAATTTTATGAATCTCTTATAGAAGCCAGCGTATTACTTGAAGAAAAGTTCTACACAAAGGAATTAAAAGATATTCCAAAAGTAAGTGCAATTGGACATACCCACATTGATGTAGCATGGTTATGGACTGTAGAGCAGACCAGAGAAAAAGTATTACGAAGCTTCTCAACGGTACTCAAGCTTATGGAACAATATCCGGATTATAAGTTTATGTCCAGCCAGCCTATCCTGTACAAGTTTGTAAAAGAACAGGAACCAGAGATGTATGAAAGAATTAAAAACAGAATAGCGGAAGGCAGGTGGGAAGTGGATGGTGCTATGTGGCTGGAGGCTGACTGTAATCTGCCAAATGGCGAATCTTTGGTAAGGCAGGTAATGAAAGGACATCAGTTTTTCACGGAGGAATTCGGTAAGGAAAGTAAATCCTTATGGCTCCCTGATGTATTTGGATATTCCGCTGCAATCCCACAGATATTGAAAAAAACTGGTATTTCCTATTTTATGACAACGAAGATTGCCTGGAACCAGTATAATCAGTTGCCCAATGATACATTTCTGTGGAAAGGAATTGATGGCAGCAAAGTTTTTGTATTTATGCCCACAACTTGTAATTATGACAGAACTCTGGGAGAAAATATTTCTTTTTCAGATACCAAAAATACAACAACCTATACAGGAATTATCAATCCTAATATGGTACTTGGAACCTTTGAACGTTTTCAGAACAAAGATTTAACGGAGGATACCATGATGCTCTACGGTTATGGTGACGGAGGCGGAGGTCCAACCAAAGAGATGCTGGAAAGTGCAAGGAGACTAAAATATGGGTTGCCTGGCATTCCAAAGGTGGATTTAGAATTTGAACAGGATTTTCTTGATCGTACTTATGAAAAGATTGCGACTAATAAAGATATGCCTACATGGGATGGTGAATTGTATTTTGAGTATCACAGAGGAACTTATACATCCATGGGAAAAACAAAGAGGTACAATCGTAAAAGTGAAATCTTGTATGAACAGTTAGAAACCTTAGGCTGTCTGAGTTCTTTAATTGGAGAAGAATATCCCTATGAAACAATAGATAAAGGCTGGGATACCATATTATTAAATCAGTTTCATGATATTATTCCGGGAAGTGCAATTGAAGAAGTTTATATCCAATCAAATAAGGAATATGAAGAGATTTTAAAGGACGGTACCTATTGTATACAAAAAATCAGCAAAAAGCTTGCAGAGCATGTGAAAGCACCGCTAGATTCTATTGTGGTTATTAACACCTTGGGCTACTGGAAAGATGACATAGTGGAAATTGATACCAATGGAAAATATACCGTTGCTGAGATTAGGGATTTGGAAGGTAATACATACAAGGTTCAATATATTTCGGAGAATAAGTTGATTTTCTTTGCAAAACAGCTGCCCCCTTTAGGCTTTAAAACTTTTCAAATAATAAGAGGAGAAAAACCGAAGCAGGAATTTCTGGAATGGAACTATGAATTTGATAACAGCTATTATTATGCCAGATTCAACCATGAGATGCAGCTGGAGTCTCTTTTTGAAAAAGAAGCTAAAAAAGAATTTATTAAGGAAAATCGTTTAGGAAATGTCTTGAATATTTATGAAGACAGACCTATGAATTGGGATAACTGGGATATAGATATTTACTATAAAAAGAAGAAATATGAAAGTAATTGGATTTCTGAAACAAAAGTCATTGAAGCAGGACCGGTTAGAACAGTGTTAGAAACTTCATATGGATTCATGGATTCGGTTGTTACACAAAAAGTTTGCCTATATCAGGATATACCTAGAATTGATTTTATAAATCATGTGGATTGGAAGCTGCAGAGCATGTTGTTAAAAGTGAATTTTCCAGTAAGTGTGAATACAAATAGGGCTACTTATGAAATACAATACGGAAATGTTGAACGAGAGACTACGAATAATAATAGCTGGGATACTGCGAAGTTTGAAACCTGCGGACATAAGTGGGCAGATATGTCTGAAAATGGACTGGGAATCAGCCTTTTGAATGATTGTAAATACGGTCATAGTATTAAAGATGGAGAAATGTCTTTAACATTAATTAAATCAGGAATCTATCCAAATGAAAATGCGGATATAGAAGAACACGATTTTACCTATTCCATTTATCCTCATAACGGCAGATGGCAAGATGCCAGTACCATTGAGATGGCATATAACCTTAATGTGCCATCCATTGTAGTGATAAAGGAAAAAGGAATACAAGAATTCTTGCCGAATAGTTTCAGCCTGATCTCTTGCAATCAAAAGAATTGTTTTATAGAGATGATAAAAAAAGCAGAAGACGGTAATGGGTGGATTTTAAGAATGTATGAAAATCAAAATCACAGAGTGGAAGCAAAGATTTCGGCTTCATGGAGTATTCTATCCGCAAAAGAATGTGATTTACTAGAAAATGATTTGAACACTCTTGCCATTAAAAATAATGAGTTTGAAGTATGGTTCGAACCATATGAAATTAAAACATTTCGAATTAATTTTAAGAAATAAATACTATTTAGAGAAGGAGAAGAAATATGCTGGAAGAATTGACAAAAATTTGGGGAGTCAGTGGAAGAGAAAAAAGAGTTGCCAATTACATAATTGATCAAATTGTCGATTATGCAGACGAAATTAAGAAGGATGCAATGGGGAATTTGATTGCACTTAAAAAAGGTAATGGAATTAATAAAAAGAAAATAATGACGGCAGCACATATGGATGAAATAGGACTTTGTGTTGTAAAAATAATGGAAAATGGACTGTTACTAGTAAAAAATGTAGGGGGAGTTTCTCCTTATATATCTTTTATGAATCGGGTTCAATTTGCCAATGGTGTGACAGGCTGTGTTGCATGTAAAGAGAAGATTCAAAAAGTTGAACCAAATGAGATGAATAAATTATACATCGATATTGGAGCAAAAGATAAAGCAGAGGCAGAACAATATATTCAAGTAGGGGATTGTGCCATGTTTCTGGGAGAATATACAAAACTCCTTGGTAATAATGTAATGTCTAAAGCTTTTGATGATCGCAGTGCATGTTTCATTCAAATAGAGACTATGAAGAGAATGAAAACACCATATCATGATGTATATTTTGTGTTTACAGTACAAGAAGAGGTCGGGTTGTTTGGTTCTACCACTTCTGCAGAAGGAATTCAACCTGACTTAGGGATAGCCATAGATATTACAGGTGCATTCGATATTCCCGGAGATGAATTTGGAAATCCGGTATTAGGTGGAGGCGCGGCAATTAAAGTAAACGATGCAAGCGTAATATGCGATGAGGCATTAACCCAGGATTTAATTGATTGTGCAAAAAATAATAACATAAATTATCAGCTGGATGCTCTTCCGGCAGGGGGAACTGATGCAGGGGCAATTACAAAGTCTAATGCAGGAGTTAAGGTACTTGGTATATCTATACCAACAAGATATGGACATTCACCAAATAGTATTATTAATCTGGCTGATGTTGAGGCATGTATTCAACTGCTTATAGAATTTGTTGAGATGCCTTTAAACATTGTGACAGAAGAAATAATAAAGTAAACAAGAAGGGAAGGAAAAGCTATGAGAAAAATTATGTATTTGAAAAGAATTGCCGCTTGTGCACTGATTTGTGCTATGTCGCTTGGTTTAGCAGCATGTGGAAGCAAGGGTAATAGCGGTAAGAATGGGGTAAGTGGTGGAAGTGTGGAAACAACAGGTAATAATAAAGCAACTGTGAATCTTCCAATGACCACTGATCCGGACATTTTAGATCCTAGTCGTGCAGATGACGGACAAAAGAACCAAATTGTATTGGAGGTTCAAGAGACACTTATTCGTATGCAGGATGGAAAAATTACACCTGCAGGCGCAGAAACATGGGATGTTTCAGATGATGGATTAATATGGACTTTTAATCTAAGAGACAATCAATATTCTGATGGAACTGCTGTTAAAGCTCAAGACTATGTGAACTGTATGTTAAGAACTTTTGATCCTGAGGTGGGCAGCCATAATGCCGGTACTTTTTATTGTATAGAAGGTGCAGAAGCATATAACACTGGTACCGGAAGCAAAGAAGAAGTTGGAATAAAGGCACTTGATGAGAGGACTTTAGAAATTAGATTAAATGAACCGCTGCCATATTTTCTACTAATGGCAAATTGCTCTAATCTTACACCGATTCCTGAAAATAAAACAACTGGCGAAAGTAATGTAACATACGGTTCCAATGCTGAGAATATGGTTTATTCCGGCCCATTTGTAATCGATAGTTGGACAAGAGGATCTCAAATTGTATTAAAGAAAAATCCACATTATTGGGACGCAGCCAATGTTAAGTTGGATACTGTTAATTTTCTTCTTGCACAAGAGGAAAATACAAGACAGCAGATGCTTGAGCAAGGCAATATTGATATTTTAACCGGTATTAATGCGGAGTACTATCAGAAAGTAAAAAGTAAAATTGATACAGGAGAAATTTCACTTATTGAAAACGCAAATCCAGGTTCTTCTTATATTGCATTTAACAACCAAGATCCGAATGGAATCTTTACAAATGCTAAAATAAGAAAGGCATTTTCACTTGCTATTGATAGAGAAGTTTTTGTAGATAATGTATTGAAAAAAGACAAACCAGGTTATGGTTTAGTTCCATATTCCATTAATAACGGGGAGACTAAATATAGAGAAGAAGTAACTGATCCGTTGTTAGAATGCAAAGAAGATCCCAAGACCTTATTTGAAGAAGGTTTAAAAGAAATCGGAAAAGCTGGTGAACAAATTACAGTAACCTTCCTTCAAAGCAATGCCAATAATGACACAAAAGTAAAAGCGGAATTTTTCCAAAATCAATGGCAATCTATATTAGGTGTGACGGTTAAAATTGATACTGCGGCCGATAATGCAACCTTTAATAATCAAGTATCAAAAGGTCTGTATCAAATCTGTAATACAGGTTGGGGCGCAGATTATAATGATCCTATGACATTTATGCAATGCTATTTAACAGGGGATGGTAATAACCCGGCTCTTTTCTCTAATAGCAGGTATGATGAGTTGGTAAATGCATGTAAATCTGAACCGGACATGAAAATAAGACAAGAGAAAATTGCAGAAGCAGAAAAAATACTAATAGCTGAAGAAGCAGGAATTGCACCGCTTACCTACAGCTTTAAACGTAATCTTGTTGATAAATCATTAACGGAATATAGTTTCAATGGATCCGGCGGACCTGAAATTGAGTTAAAAACAGCATATTTTGAATAAGAAAGAGACGAGGCGGAGGAGGGAAATCTCCTCTGTCTCGTATTCTTATAAGGAGATTAGTTATGCTTAAATACATATTAAAAAAGTTTGGATATATGATTGTTACGCTATGGATAATTATAACAGCCACCTTTTTCTTAATGAATTTAATTCCTGGTGATCCCATGCAGTCCGGCACAAAAGTTCTTCCGGAAGCTGTGGCAAAGAATCTGGAAGCTAAATGGGGATTGGATAAACCAATTGGAGAAAGATATTTACACTATTTAAAAAACATTACACATGGAGAGTTAGGAGAATCTTATACAACACCTGGTTTGACAGCGAATGAAGTAATTGGAAGCCGTCTTCCTGCCTCCATTCGTTTAGGCTTACAGGCAGTAGGGGTAGGTTTGGTTTTAGGCTTACTGATTGGTATTATTGCGGCATTTCATAGAAATTCGTGGATTGATTTCATTGCCATTTTCATAGCAATATTTGGAGTGTCTATACCAAGTTTTGTATTTGCCGCATTATTGCAAAAAAGTCTGGGGGGAACATTTTTCCCCATAGTGGGTTGGGTTACAGATGGTATGGGACTGGCAGATTCTTTGCGGGTTACTGCATTACCTACTTTGTCAGCAGCAATAGGTGGTATAGCAACCTATTCCCGATTTATGCGATCTTCCGTACTGGATGTTTTGAACAATGATTATATATTAACTGCTAAATCCAAGGGACTTTCAAATGGAGAGATTATCCGAAGACATGTACTTAGAAATAGTATTACACCAATTATTTCTATTGTAGCTCCTCAGATTGCAGGAATTGTAACGGGTTCCTTCGTTATCGAAAGAATTTTCTCCATACCGGGTCTTGGCCGGTACTATGTAGATAGTGTAAATGGACGCGATTATCCCATGATAATGGCAACCACAATAATTTTTTCCGCTATTTTTATCTTTTCAATCGGTATAATGGATATCCTATATGCTTTGGTAGATCCGAGAATTAGAAAGAGTCTGATAAAATAGGGGGGGAGAAGGTTGAAGTAATTTCGTGTTGAAATTCTTTCAACCGGAGATTTGTGCTACCCACAAAGTCTCCAGACATTGAAAGGAGTATAGTTATAAATATGGATAATCAAAATATTGTACTAACGAAAGAAATGTTTGCACGTGTCGGTGTAAATGAACAGCAGTCAGAAAAAGTGGCCAGACCAAGCATATCCTATTGGCAGGATGCATGGAGACGATTAAAGCAGAATAAGGTTGCCATGATTAGCATGGGGTTTTTAATTTTTGTAATATTAATGTGTATCTTTGCTCCTTATATATATCCTCATTCCTATGACGAACAGAATCTTGCCTATACAAATCAAGGTTCAACAGTGCATCATATTTTTGGCTTAGATGACCTTGGCAGAGACATATTTGCCAGAATATGGGTTGGAGGAAGGGTATCCCTTTCCATTGGATTAATCGGTGCTGTAATATCTCTGGTAGTAGGTGTAATATATGGGGGAATTAGCGGATATTTTGGCGGCGTCATTGATGATGTCATGATGAGAATTGTTGAAGTGCTTGTTGGTATTCCTTATATGGTAGTTGTAATTTTAGTCAGTATTGTATTGGGAAAAGGTATGGTTTCATTGATTATTGCGTTATGCATAACAAGTTGGACCGGCCTGGCACGATTAGTAAGAGGGCAGGTGCTTAATTTAATGGAGTGTGAGTATATTCTGGCGGCAAAGGCACTGGGTACTCCAATTTATAAAATAATTTCAAAACATCTGCTACCTAATATACTAAGTATTATAATTGTAAATACCACTTTTACAATTCCAGGTTTTATATTTTCGGAAGCATTTCTTAGCTTTATTGGTATGGGAATTCAGCCGCCTAACACAAGTTGGGGTGCAATGGCTGCTCTAGGCCAGCAACAGATGTCATATTATCCCCATGAATTGCTTTTTCCGGCAGCAGCAATATCATTAACTATGTTGGCGTTTAATTTGTTAGGAGATGGACTTCGTGATGCTTTTGATCCGAAACTTCGCCAATAAGAAATAAAAGGAGTTCAAGTATGAGTCATTTATTAGAAGTTAACAATCTAAAAGTTTCCTTCCATACATATGCTGGTGAGGTTCAAGCAGTACGTGGAGTTACTTTTTATGTGAATGAAGGAGAAACCCTTGCTATTGTTGGAGAGTCAGGATGTGGAAAAACAGTTACTTCCAAAGCAATAATGGGACTAGTTGCTTCTCCTCAAGGTGAAGTAAAAAAGGATAGTGAAATTAAATATAAGGGAATCAATATTCTGAAATATACAAATAAGCAATGGCAAGATTATAGGGGAAAAGATGCGGGAATGATTTTTCAGGATCCTATGACATCATTAAATCCCACTATGAAGATTGGAAATCAGATTCGGGAAGGAATCATCAAGCATCAAAAAGTAAGTAAAAAAGAGGCTCAGGAAAGAACCATAGAATTATTAAAGAAAGTAAATATTCCTAACCCGGAAGATAGAATTCAACAATATCCTCATGAATTTTCAGGAGGTATGAGACAAAGGGTAATGATAGCGATAGCCTTGGCCTGCAATCCTCAGCTAATGATTGCGGATGAACCTACCACTGCTCTGGATGTTACTATACAGGCCCAGATTATTAAATTATTAAAAGAAATTCAACATGTAAACAACTCGTCTATTATAATGATTACCCATGATTTGGGAGTTGTTGCGGGAATGGCAGACAGAGTTGCGGTAATGTATGCTGGTAAAATTGTAGAAGAAGGCTCAGCAGAAGAAATTTTTGAAAATCCCCAGCATCCATACACCTATGCATTATTAAATGCAGTTCCTAATTTAGAATTTGAAAACAAAGCAGAGCTCCATGTTATCCCAGGAACCCCTCCCGATTTGATCGCTCCTCCAAAAGGCTGCGGGTTTGCATCAAGATGTCAATATTGTATGGAAGTCTGCAATAGATATGAGCCCCAATATACTCAAATTTCAAAAAGCCATAGGGCTATGTGCTGGTTACATGATGAAACAGCAAAAGAAGTATATGGATTTGATAATGTAAGGAGCGTGATTAAGGAATGAATTCAAGGGAACCTTTAGTAAAAATAGAGCATCTGAAAAAGTATTTTAATATGCGAAAAAAAGGTGTGCTGAAAGCTGTAGACGATGTATCCTTTGAAATATACCCAGGTGAAACTGTTGGATTGGTTGGAGAATCGGGATGTGGAAAAACAACCTGCGGAAGAACTATTTTAGGTTTATATCCTGCTACAGAAGGAAAAATTGAGTTTCAAGGAAAAGATATTAGTCAGCTAAAAGATAAAAAAGAGATAATTGAATTCAAGAAAAATGCCCAAATGATTTTTCAGGATCCATATGCTTCATTAAACCCCCGTATGACAGTTGGAGATATAATCGCGGAAGGAATGATTAATCATCATATACCGGGAGGGACTGACAGAATACAGGAATTACTTGCTATGGTTGGCTTGAATAAAGAATATGCAAATCGCTTCCCCCATGAATTTTCAGGAGGACAGAGACAAAGAATTGGTATTGCAAGGGCTTTAGCGGTTGATCCTAAGTTTATCGTATGTGATGAACCAATTTCTGCATTGGATGTATCTATTCAAGCGCAAGTTGTTAACTTGCTTGTTCGTCTTCAGGAACAATTGGGATTAACTTATTTATTCATCGCACATGATTTATCTATGGTAAAACATATATCTGATCGTGTTGGAGTTATGTATATGGGGCAATTGGTTGAATTTGCGCCAAGTAATGAACTCTATAAACATCCAACTCACTTTTATACAAAAGCATTGCTTTCTGCTATTCCAATTCCCAATCCTAAATTGGAGAGAAATAAAACTGTGTTGCCCTTAGAGGGAGAAGTTGGAAGCCCAATTAATTGTGGACCAGGTTGTCGCTTTATGAGCAGGTGTAAATATGCAACTGCAAAATGCGGAATTGTTACACCTAAATTAAAAGAAACTGAAAAGGGACATTTTGTGGCTTGCCATGTCCTGGAAAGTTTTTAATGTATATTTCTGGATAATGAAAGTGAAAGTAATATTTCAATGGCGATTGATAAACTATCTCAAAGTAAAACAATAATTTCAATTGCTTACAGGTTTTCTACAATCGTAATGTATGTTGAGGCAGTATATTGCAGGAGGGGAGAACACTTCAAATGTCTATGAATGAATTGATAAAAAGTAAAGAATAGCATCTTCAATTTTTAACCAAAAGGGCGGAAATTAATCCGCCCTTTTAGAATATCCTAATTTATATCATTTGTTTTTTATGAGTTTAGGAATTTTTCAACTATTACTATTCCCCGCCAGGGCCATCACGGCGTTCCTGCTCGTCCGGTATTATATTTTTTACATTTGATGTATTTTTTGTAGTATCTTTTGCAGAGTTTTTGGTACTGTTTTGAGTTGTTCTATTTTTTGTATTCTTACTTTTTCCCATACTGCACCGATTCCTTTCCTTTGTGAAAATTATGAGTGTATAGGTGATTATTTTATTATCTCCTATCACTAATAGTATCTGCTTACAGAATAGAAATATGCATTCCTTAACTATGAGAGGAAAAGAAGTTTGTATTTAATAGGTAAGTTTTGATTTATTTTCTTTGGAATGACAAATATAATTGATACAGTCTGTAAAATATTCATATAATAGAGTAGAATCCTTTAGGTCTGACAAATCTAATTCTATGAAGCTCACATAATCTTGATACTCCGCTTTAAACTGCTCCTTGGAAAGTTCACCAAAAGCCGGAATAAAAATACCTGCTTTTTTGCTGTAACAAGTATTTGCTTTGGCTTGTACCCGATATTCTTTATCAACAAATTGAGCAACGCTTTTATGAATTGCCATATCTTCTTTTGGTAAATAATAATAATCCTTGTAATTATTAAAAAAATATTTAAGTTCGCCTTTAAAAACAGGTATTTTTAGGGTAACATTATTAGAAGCCACAATAAATTGTATAGACATATTATCATAGGTACCATCTATAGAAGCAGTTAGTGTGTTTTCCCAATGAACAGATTTCGGTACTTTAAAGGGAATAGTTACCCGTAGTTCTAAAAAGCAGATTTCAGATTCTGTATTTGAAATGATTTCTGCATTCCAAATCTCCTGTGAATCAGTTATATCAATGCATACATGTTGGAATATATCCTTATATAGATCACTATCAAAAATATCAATATAGCATAATATACTGGATATAGATAATAAACCCTTAAGGTCTTCTGCATTATGTAATAGAAGTATTCCAAGCAAATCTTTGGAAGAAGGTATTTCCTTAGAACAAGAATTAGGAGATATGTTATCTATCTCTTTTGGAGAATTACTTTTGTGTAGCTTTTCATAACGGCTGCTTCCAAGATAATTGGCATAAATCTGAATTAAATCTGCGCCCGAATAGGTATCCTCTCTTGCTAAACCAAGGAAGACTTCTACTGTTTTTAGCTTTAGGTTATCAAGAGGAAGTATTTTTTTATAAGGAATTAGTTTTTTATAAATATCAAAACTGTCTATAAGAGTAAAAGGGTTATCCATATTATGTTGTTTGCATTTATTCAGTATAAATGGAATATCAAAACCATTTCCGTTATAATGGACCAAACGTTTATAATGCTTTAATTTTTCAAAAAACTCATGAAGAATTGCAGCTTCCTGGTTCATATCATCGGCAAACCATTGAATCATCTGCCAGGTACCATTTTCAAAATATACACAGCCTATTAAGTAAAGAAAAGAGGTTTTTGCAGACAGTCCTGTTGTTTCTATATCAAAAAACAGGATATCTTCCATATTATATGGATTTTGTATAGGGTAGAGTAAATTATTATCTAATGTAGTATGTATGTTTAACATTTTGATTACCTCGACTTAAAAAAATATAAACTTTCTTATTATTAGCTTACCTTAATATTAAGTTTACCTTAATATTATTATAAATAATTGTTTTTATAGTATGATTCGTTATAATTTAGGTTATCATGGGGCAAAAGCTTGTTCCTGATATTGTACTCCACTTAAAAAATACAAGCAAGCTTGCTTTTCTTCATTACGTTTTTGTTATATCATGAACAAAAAGGCTGTTCATGATCTGGGCACTCCACTCAGAAAAATACAAGCAAGCTTGTTTTTTCTTCATTACGTTTTTGTTATATCATGAACAAAAAGGCTGTTCATGATCTGGGCACTCCACTCAGAAGAATACAAGCAAGCGTGCCTTCTTCTTCATTACGTTTTTAATATATCGTGAACAAAAAGCGTGTTCATGATCTGGGCACTCCATTCAGAAGAATACAAGCAAGCATTCTTCTTCATTACGTTTTTAATATATCATGAACAAAAAGCGTGTTCATGATCTGGGCACTCCACTCAGAAGAATACAAGCAAGCATTCTTCTTCATTACGTTTTTAATATATCATATATTAAAATAAATGTCATTGTTTGTCTGAGGAGTTGGCATCCAAAATTTCATATGTAATAAATATAAAATTGTAGAGAATAGCAGTATATAATATTACATAAATATGGTAAGATAGAAGTGAGATTTATTTTTAGTGGGATGAATTTTGTAGAAAAACACCTGAAAGAAAATAAAGGGAAAATGATTGAAGAACAGAGAAAACGTAAAGGCTTTTATTGAGTAAGTTTAAGAATTTAAGAGGGAAGATGTTTTGAAAGAATTAAGAGAAAAATCACAAAAGATAGAAAGAATTAAAAGGGGTGATATTGTGAGCAATATACTAAGTGATGATTTGATAGGTACATCAAAAAGTTATTTTAGTGGTGCATTGCGATTTATATTAGTGGGATTATTAGTACTGATTCAATTTGCTTTGATTCTTTTGCTTACATATTGGCTTAGTGAATCAACTATTTATATCTATATGATAATTGAAATAGGTAGTATATTTATTACGATTGGATTGGTAAATGATAATAGAAGTCCTTCCTTTAAGCTGGGCTGGATTTGTATTGTTTTAATTCTGCCAATAACTGGACATATTATGTATGCCTTGTGGGGAAAGACCGGATCAAAAAAGAAAATTGAGAAAAAAGTTCTGGCAAAAATAAACCACGGGTATCAGTATTATCATTATGACCCGGAACTGGCACAAGAGTATGAAAAGAAATATCCTACCAAGAGCAGGATGTCAAGATACCTGGAGTCCCAGCACTTTCCGCTGTTTAAAAATAATCATATTAACTACTATCCTATGGGAGAAGATGTCTTTGAGGCAATTTTTAAAGACATTCGAAATGCAGAAAGATTTGTTTTAATTAACTTCTTTATTATTGCAGAAGGGGTTCTTTGGAGAAAGATTCACGAACTGCTGCTGGATAAAATTAAAGAAGGTGTTGAAGTTAAGTTTATGTATGATGACTTTGGTGCTACATTAAGAACACCAAAGAATTTCAGAAGAAATTTAGAGGCAGAAGGTTTTCAAATCGGTGTATTTAATCCTATCCATAAATATACAGACAAATTATATATGAACTATAGAAGCCATCAAAAGATAATTGTTGTTGATGGAAATATTGGTTATACCGGTGGAATGAACCTAGCTGATGAATATGTAAACCTGGTTCATCGATTTGGTACATGGAAAGACAATGCAGTACGTGTGGAGGGAGATGCAGTTTGGGGATTAACCGTCACCTTTCTGCAAATGTGGGAAATCTGCAATCCCAGTCAGATAGTTGATTATAACATTTACCGTCCCAACAAAGTATTTAAGAAAAACGATGTGTATTGCCATGTAGTTGCAGATGGTCCTGCTAACCATCCTAATAACCCTATTGAAAATATTTATAAACAGATTATAACCTATGCGAAAAAGTTCATTTATATTACTACACCATATCTGATTATTGAGGATGATATGAGGCAGGCACTTGTTACTGCTGCAAAAAGCGGTGTTGATGTAAGAATTATAACACCTTATATTCCGGATAAAAAACATGTAAAGGTTTTAACTAATTATAATTATGGAAGATTGTTAGAAGGTGGAGTAAAGATTTACGAATATACACCGGGATTTATTCATGCAAAAACAATTATTAATGAAGATTGCGGGATTATTGGAACCATTAATATGGATTACCGCAGTTTTTACCTTCATTACGAATGTGGGCTATGGATGTGTAATAAAGATGTGATTCAAGTAATCAAAGAGGATTTTTTGAAGACCATAACGGAAAGTCAGGAAATAACTTATATAGATTGGAAAAACAGGCCTTGGCAGCTAAAAATGTACCAGCCTTTTTTAAACCTTTTTTCCACTTTAATGTAGCATAAGGCAAACGTTTGTTTTTAAACACCTTGATTATTTTAAGCTTTATCGGTATAATGGATATAAAATAAACTTAGTTATATTAAAAAAGGCATAGGCATATTGCTGTGCCTTTCAATATAACTGGATGTACATAGGAGCAGATTATATGATTTCATATATAAAAGGTGAACTTGTAAAGGTATGGGAAGAAGGCGTTATTTTAGAAACAGGTAATATCGGCTATGAAATAAAGATGCCTTTATCCTCCTTAGAAGATTTGCCGAGAATAGGAAATGATGTTAAGATATATACATATATGCATGTTCGTGAAGATGTAATTGGATTGTTTGGCTTTATAACGGAAGATGACCTGAATATGTTTAAACTATTAATCACAGTCAGCGGAATCGGTCCCAAAGGGGCTCTTGGTATTTTATCTGCAATTACTCCCGATGATTTACGATTTGCAATATTATCCGATGATGCTAAGACCATTGCTAAGGCTCCAGGCATCGGGAATAAAACCGCAAGTAAGATGATTATTGAGTTAAAGGATAAAATTAAGTTAGAAGACGCCTTTGAACAAAAATTAATGAATCAAATAAATGAACAAGAAAGAGGGACAGGCACTGGTTCATCAATTGCGGATATTCGTCACGAGGCCATTCAGGCTTTGGTGGTTCTTGGCTATTCCAAAACAGATGCTGCCAAAGTGGTTAGAAATATAGATATTACAGAAGATATGACTTCAGAAGATATCCTGAAGAAGAGCTTAAAATTTTTAATATAAAGGTGCTGTAAGAATGGGAAAAAGAATTATTACAACAGATTTAACTGATGAAGATAAAAAAGTAGATAATACCTTAAGACCCCAGAAGCTGGATGACTATATCGGTCAGAAAAAAGCTAAGGAGAATTTAAAGGTATATATTGAAGCTGCAAAACAAAGAATGGAATCTTTGGACCATGTGTTATTTTATGGACCACCCGGTCTTGGCAAGACCACATTGGCGGGCATCATCGCCAATGAGATGGAAGTAAACATGAAGGTTACTTCAGGACCTGCTATAGAAAAGCCAGGAGAGATGGCGGCTATTTTAAACAATCTGCAAGAAGGTGATGTGCTTTTTGTGGATGAAATTCACCGGCTCAACAGACAGGTAGAAGAATTGCTATATCCAGCTATGGAGGACTATGCAATTGACATAGTTATTGGCAAAGGTTCTTCTGCAAAATCCATTCGTCTGGATTTACCTAAGTTTACTTTAGTTGGAGCAACTACAAGAGCAGGTATGTTAACACCGCCTTTAAGAGATCGATTCGGTGTAGTAAACCGATTGGAATTCTATACGGTAGAAGAATTAAAAGAAATTATTTGCCGTTCGTCTGATGTATTCCAGGTAAAAATAGAGGAAGACGGTGCTTTGGAGCTTGCAAGAAGATCCAGAGGAACCCCTCGTCTGGCAAACCGTTTATTAAAAAGAGTCAGAGATTTTGCACAAGTAAAATATGATGGTGTGATTACAAAAGAAATCGCTGATTTTGCCTTGGACTTATTGGAAGTAGACAAGTTAGGCCTTGATAATACGGATCGTGAAATTTTATTTACTATGATTAATAAATTTGACGGAGGACCTGTTGGTATAGATACCATTGCAACTACCATTGGAGAAGATTCCGGAACCATTGAAGAAGTGTATGAACCTTATCTGGTACAAACCGGTCTGATTCTTCGGACTCCAAGAGGCAGAGTAGTTTCAGACGTGGCTTACAAGCATTTTGGTTTACAACAAGAAAAGCTTGTATAAGATAAAAACTTGGTTTATAATATATGTTATTAAAGTTGTCTGATCCTGTATTTCTTATAATAACTCTGAGAGGGGGTACCCGGGAAAGCTGCGGGAGTCCATTATGAATAAGATGAATGATATTGAAGTAATTATTAATAATAAGCGATACAATTTGCTGGGATATGAAAGTGAAGAGTATTTGCATAAGATTGCATCCTATATTAACAACAAATACTCAGAGTTTAAGAAAAAAGATTTTTATAAGATGATGGATTCTGAAATGAAGAGTATTTTATTAGAAATTAATATAGCGGATGATTATTTTAAGATACGTAATCAGATTAAAGACTTGGAAACTGAGAATGAAGATAGCAGTAAAGAAATTTTTAATTTGAAACATGAATTAATTTCCATTCAAACGAAATTGGAAGAAAAAGAAAAAGAAGTGCAAAGTTTAAAAGAAGAGCTTAACGAAGCGCAAAAGAAAATCATCCGTTTAGAAACGGAATTAACAGATAAAAATCGTTCGTAACATCAAATCCGCATAGAAGACCGTAGTATGTCTTGCTAGGCGGATTTTTATAAATACGAAAAGGCATAGTGTGAAGTAAAGTCTTCACAAATGGAAGACCATATCTTCCATTCTGAAGAACTCCAACACGAGAATCCATTGAAATTCTCATGTTGAACTTCTTCGTCTATTATTTGAAATGTCGCAAAGCGGCATCAGGTTTGGAAGGGTGTAATTTATGAGAAAAATTGAAATACTGGCTCCGGCTGGTTCTATAGATAGTTTAAAAGCTGCAATTAATGCATCCTGCGATGCGGTATATATAGGTGGAGCTAAATTTGGTGCGAGGGCTTATGCAGATAACTTAACCGAAGACCTTATGCTTCAGGCCATAGATTATGCTCATATACACGATACCAAAATATATTTAACTGTGAATACCCTGCTAAAGAGCAAAGAATTAGAGAATGAATTGTATGATTATTTAGTAAAATATTATGAGCAGGGAATCGACGCGGTGATTGTACAAGATACTGGTGTTTTGCATTTTATACATGAGCATTTTCCGGATTTGGATATACACGGAAGTACTCAGATGACTCTTACTATGGAAGAGGGTGCCAACGTGTTAAAACAGATGGGATTAACAAGGCTGGTCACCAGCAGAGAATTAGGGCTGGAAGAAATTAAAAATATTCGTAAGGGTACGGACTTAGAAATTGAAACTTTTGTCCATGGAGCACTTTGCTATTGCTATTCCGGCCAATGTTTAATGAGCAGTATGTTTGGAGGCAGAAGCGGCAACAGAGGAAGATGTGCCCAACCATGCAGAATGCCATATCAGTTAAAAGGTGACAATAAGGTACTTAATTCAGATAAAGATAAATATGTACTTAGTCCAAAAGATATCAGTACTATAGATATGATACCGGATCTAATAGAAGCAGGCATTGATTCCTTTAAGATTGAAGGAAGAATGAAGCGTCCGGAATATGCTGCCGGTGTTACTTATATGTATCGCAAATATGTGGACAGATATCTGGAATTAGGTAAAGAAAAATATGAAAGATATATGCAGGATCATAAAGGAGAATTAAGTGAAGATATACTGATCTTGCAGGATTTGTATAATCGTGGTGGCTTTTCACAAGGATACTTTGTAAATAAAAATGGACGAAATATGATTTCCTTAAGCCGCCCTAACCATAGCGGTGTTCATGTTGGAAAAGTAAAGAGCATTAATGGTGGTAAAGCGCAGATACAGCTTATTCAAGATATTAATCCTCAGGATATTTTAGAAATACGTGAGGAGGAAAAATTGTATGAATTTACTGTGAAAAACGGCGAAAAGACCGGTAACATATATTCCGTTAATTTAGGAAAAGGTTCACCAGTTAAACCTGGATTTTTAGTCTACCGGACAAAGAATAATTATTTATTGGATCAGCTGGGTGATAATTATTTAAAAGAAGAAGTGAAAGTACCTATTACTGGAAAAGTAATCATTGACACCGGAGAACCTATTGTAATAGAGTTAAAATACAAGGATATTTGTGTCAGGGTTAATGGTGACATAGTAGAAGCAGCAATGAATCAACCCATGACCGAGGATAAGATTCGTAAGCAAATTATGAAAACTAAGGAGACTTCTTATGTTTTTGAAGAACTTCAAATTCATATTAAAGGAAATCCTTTTATACCGGTACAAAAATTAAACGAATTAAGACGTGAGGGGATCCAGGCTTTGTCTGAAACCATAGCAGGGCAATATAAGAGAACGACAGAAAATAATAATTTTAATTTATTAGCAGACAAAAAAATAATGGAAAGTTTAAAAGACAGTAAAATCAACGGAGAAGATAAAACAGGCATCAGCGTATCTGTTTTTGATAAAAATCAGCTATCTGTAGCTTGCAGTTATCCAGAAGTGACCGCTGTATATTTGGATAGTGATATAGTACCATTTTCTGAGCTGCTAAAGTTAACCCAAATGATAAAGGATAGTAATAAAAAGTGCTATATTATACTTCCGCATATTTTTCGAAAAACAACCTATGAATTATATAAGCAGAATAAAAACATATTGGAAGATAATACTATAGATGGGTATATTTTGCGAAACTTAGAGGAGTACGATTTTATTCATTCTGTACTGGATGTAAGTCATTCAGGAAAAGATATTATTGCAGATTATAATCTATACGTAATGAATCGACAGGCGGCAGCTTTTTGGAGAGATTTAGGCATTGTTAAATTAACGGCTCCTGTTGAGTTGAATTATTCCGAATTAAAGGAATTAACCGGAATTTACTCTGATATAATTGTATATGGTAGAATACCATTAATGGTTTCTGCGCAATGTCTTGCAAAGACTTCTTCTGGTGGTAATAATAAGAATTATAATAAAACCAGTGATGAACCTTGTTGTTTAACAGGTACGGACAAGATCGAATTAATCGACCGTTTTGATAAGGACTTCCAGGTAAAGAGACATTGCAGAGAATGTTATAATACCATTTACAATAGCCAATGCCTATCTTTATTAACTTATAAAGATCAGGTACTTAATACAGAACCTAAAAATATTCGACTGAATTTTACTTTCGAAACACCAAAGGAAACCGATAAGGTGATTCATTCCTTTATTCAAAAATACGTATATCATAATAATAATGTTGAAGAAATAGAAAATTATACCCGAGGACATTTTAAAAGAGGTATAGAATAAAGTGAGGCGGAGCTAGCTTGATCAATATATTCACTCAAATATCGAAATATCTGAATATTGTGTTTATTGCTTTTTATACCTATTATGCTTTTCGCGTGTTTAGTTTGACCGACAGGGATAAAAAGGATAGAATTTATCGGAAGATGAAACATATCATATATCTGTTTCATTTTGTATGTTATTTGATTATATTTTTAAGAACCGAAAGTTTAAAAGTTGCAGGACTATATGTTGCACAATTGATAGCAATGACCGTAATCTTTGCAATCTATCCTTGGATTTACAGTAACATTTCTAAGTTTTTATTAAATCATATGATGTTGTTATTAACGATTGGCTATGTAATGCTTACACGTTTGCATTTTGACAAGGCGATTAAACAATTTGCCATTGCAACTTTTTCAATTGTTTTTTCTATCGTTATTCCGATTATTATAGAGAAAATAAAGAAGTTAGAAGATTTTGGATGGGTATATGGAGCATTGGGAATTGCAACTTTGTTATCAGTTTTACTTTTTGGAGTTTCCAATTATGGAGCAACCAACTGGATATCTATTAAAGGATTTACTTTTCAGCCTTCTGAATTTGTAAAAATCATTTTTGTTTTTTGCATAGCTTCCGTACTATCGAAACGAAAGGATTTTAAATATGTAGCAGCAGTTACAGTACTGGCAGCGGCGCATGTTTTGATATTAGTACTGGAAAAAGATTTGGGTGGAGCCTTAATATTCTTTGTGACCTATTTGATTATGCTGTATATTGCCACTTCACAGCCCTTATACTTTTTTGCCGGACTTTCGGCAGGATGTGTTGCCTCTTACCTGGCCTACCATATGTTTAATCACGTTCGTGTTCGTGTAATGGCTTGGAGAGATCCATGGAAATTAATTGATAATGAAGGATATCAGGTATCACAATCCTTGTTTGCCATAGGAACAGGCGGCTGGTTTGGTATGGGATTGTATCAGGGACTTCCAACCAGCATACCGGTTGTAGACAGTGATTTTATTTTTTCGGCCATTTCGGAAGAGATGGGTGGATTCTTTGCAATATTACTGATTTTAATTTGTATAAGCTGCTTTCTTATGTTTGTTACCATAGCGATGAAAATACAGGAGTTATTTTATAAATTATTGGCGTTAGGATTAAGTGCTCTGTATCTGTTTCAGGTGTTTTTAGCAATTGGCGGTGTAACTAAATTTATTCCGTCTACAGGAGTTACATTACCTTTAGTTAGTTATGGAGGAAGTTCTATATTAAGTAGTGTTATTATGTTTAGTATCATACAAGGGTTATTTATAATGAATCAAGATAGGAATGAGAAAATTGAAAAGAAGAGAAGAAAAACTAAAAAATCCCAAAAATCATAAATTGAATCCTTTTCATAAAAAAAATTCCGAAGAAAATATGGGAAATCAAAGTTATACCGAAGCTTACCCGGAAGATAAGGCTAAAGTCAAAGGGAATGCCGGAGATAAGAAAGATGGAAAGAATAGAGAAATTATTCATATTACTTATGTATTTGTGGGATTATTTATATTAGTAATCGGATATTTTTCATATTTTATGATTGCAAGAAGCAGTGAGGTAATTAACAACCCCTATAACAAGCGTCAGGATCTTCTGGCAGAGCATGTAGTAAGAGGAAAAATCTTATCTGCAGATGGAGTAACATTAGCAGAAACCGTTGTAGATGAAAAAGGAAATGAAACAAGGCTTTATCCTTACAGAAATCTATATTCCCATGTGGTTGGACGGTTCTCGAAAGGAAAAACCGGTATTGAATCCATAGAAAATTTTCATTTGTTAACTTCTAATGATAATGCGTTTGTTAAAGTATTCAATGAATTATCCGGTGAAAAGAATGCAGGGGATAATGTAATAACGACATTGGATACGAAACTACAGGAAGTTGCTTATGATGCCCTTGGTAATTATAAAGGAGCCATTGTAGTAATGGAGCCTTCTTCCGGAAAAATCCTTGCTATGGTTTCAAAGCCCGATTATGATCCCAATGAAATTACTTATAATTGGGAGAAATTAGTGGAAGACAAAGAGAATAATTCTGCTTTGATAAATCGGGCAACTCAGGGGTTGTATCCGCCAGGTTCCATATTTAAAATATTAACCATATTGCAGTATATGAGAGAAAACCCCAATTATAAAGATTATAAGTATAATTGCACTGGAGAGGCAGTTTTTAATAGCGTTAAAATTCACTGTTATGGTAATGAAAAGCATGGAGAGGTTGATATTAAGAAATCATTTTCGGAATCTTGCAATACTTCCTTTGCAAATATGGGTTCCCAAATTAATATGAAAGCTTTTCGTGAACTTTGCGATACATTTTTATTTAATTCCAACCTGCCTACTAATTTACCTTATAATCCAAGTCGATTTGTGATTTCAGGCTCCTCCAACATTAATGAGATGCCCCAAACGGCAATTGGTCAGGGAAAGACACAAATAACACCCCTTCATAGCGCTTTAATTACATCTGCTATAGCAAATGGTGGGGTGCTTATGAGACCCTATACAGTTGATTATGTTGAAAATGTGAATGGCACGGTAGTAAAGAAATATATGCCCGAAATTTACAAAACACTTATGGCACCGGAAGAGGCACAAATATTAACCGAGTACATGGCGGAAACGGTTAAAACAGGAACGGCAAGTTCCTTAAGCGGTAAGAAATATACGGCAGCAGGAAAAACCGGCTCTGCGGAACATCAGGAAGGGAAGCCGGCACATTCCTGGTTTGTAGGCTTTGCACCAGCGGAAAAGCCTGAAATTGTTGTAAGTATAATAGTGGAAAGTTCAGGCACAGGAAGTCGGTATGCTGTCCCTATTGCATCTAAGATATTTAATGCTTATTTTAATAAGTAAGTTAGGTTCTTATTATAGGGTTTGTGCGAAATGCATAAATTTTAGTTGAACTTTTATGAAAAATGAAATATAATGATTGTTAGATAAGTCGACACACCACAATACAGGAGGAATTGCGATGATTGAGGCAACGAGCTGTGGAGGTGTAGTTATTTTCAGAGGAAAGATTTTACTACTGTATAAGAACTATAAGAATAAGTATGAAGGCTGGGTTCTACCTAAGGGGACTGTGGAAGAAGGAGAAGAATATAAGGAGACCGCCATCCGTGAAGTAAAAGAGGAAACAGGTGCGGATGCGTCCATTATAAAATATATTGGTAAAAGTCAATATACATTCAGTACGCCGCAGAATACAGTAATAAAGGATGTTCATTGGTATCTAATGATGTCTGATAGCTATTACAGCAAACCACAACGGGAAGAATACTTTATGGACTCTGGATATTACAAATTTCATGAAGCATATCATATGCTTAAATTTTCTAATGAAAAGCAGATATTAGAACGGGCTTATAATGAATATGTGGATTTAAAAAAAAGTAATCTATGGGGAAATAAAAAGTATTTTTAATAAAAAAGGCAAGTGTACTCAGATAAGTGGAGTTTGCTTGTCTTTTTTTGTGTAATACAAAGAAAGTCCTTGCTATCTGGAAGAACATGTGTTATAATTGCTAAGTCAAAATACACGTATGTTGATTTTCGACTCGGTGCCTTTTAGGTTAGTCGAGAAAATGAGGCATACGGAAGAAATTAACCAAATGGAGGTAAATTATGAGCGTTATTTCAATGAAACAATTACTTGAAGCAGGTGTACATTTCGGACACCAAACAAGAAGATGGAACCCTAAAATGGCTCCTTACATCTTCACAGAAAGAAATGGTATCTACATTATCGACTTACAAAAATCTGTAGGTAAAGTAGATGAAGCTTACTATGCAATCAAAGACATCGTAGCAGACGGTGGTACAATTTTATTCGTTGGTACTAAGAAACAAGCTCAGGATTCTGTAAAATCAGAAGCTGAACGTTGCGGAATGTACTATGTAAATGAAAGATGGTTAGGTGGTATGTTAACAAACTTCAAAACCATCCAAAGCAGAATTAACAGATTAAAACAAATCGAAACTATGTCCCAAGATGGTACTTTTGATGTTCTTCCTAAGAAAGAAGTTATTGAGCTTAAGAAAGAATGGGAAAAACTTGAAAAGAACCTTGGCGGTATTAAAGATATGAAAAAAATACCAGATGCTATCTTTGTAGTAGATCCTAAGAAAGAAAGAATCTGTATACAAGAAGCTCACGTATTAGGTATTCCATTAATTGGTATTGCAGATACTAACTGTGATCCGGAAGAATTAGATTATGTAATCCCTGGTAATGATGACGCTATCAGAGCCGTTAAACTTATTGTAGCTAAAATGGCAGATGCTGTTATTGAAGCAAATCAAGGAGTTCAATTAACTGACAGCACTGATGCAGCTGAAGAAGCAGTAGAAGAAACAGTAGAAGCATAATCAATTCACAATCAATTAAATGGAGGTATTTTAACATGGCTATTACAGCAGCAATGGTAAAAGATTTAAGAGAAATGACTGGCGCAGGCATGATGGATTGTAAAAAAGCACTTGCCGAAACAGAAGGTGATATGGACAAAGCAGTTGAGTTCTTAAGAGAAAAAGGACTTGCAGCAGCTGAAAAGAAAGCTGGAAGAATCGCAGCTGAAGGTATTAGTTACGCTACAGTAACTGAAGATGGAAAAATTGCAGCAATCGTTGAAGTTAACAGTGAAACAGACTTCGTTGCAAAGAATGACAAATTCAAAGATTATGTAGCAGCTGTAGCTGAACAGGTGAAAACAACATCTGCAGCAGATATCGATGCATTTTTAGCAGAACCATGGGCACTTGAACCGGCCAAAACTGTTAAAGAGGAATTATCTTCTCAAATTGCTGTTATTGGTGAGAACATGAACATTAGAAGATTCAAAAAAGTTGTTGCTGAAAACGGCTTTGTTGAAGCTTATATTCATGGCGGCGGAAGAATTGGCGTATTAGTTGAAATGGATTCTGACGTATGTAATGATGCAGCAAAAGAAGTAGCAAAAAATATAGCTATGCAGGTAGCTGCTCTTAATCCGAAGTATGTGAATGAAGCTGAAATACCAGCTGATTTCATGGCTCATGAAAGAGAAATCATTAAGGCTCAAACTTTAAATGAAAACTCCGGAAAACCAGAGAATATCATTGAAAAAATGATCGATGGACGTTTAAAGAAAGAATTAAAAGAAATGTGCCTATTAGATCAATTATATGTAAAAGATGGAAATTTAACTGTTCAAAAATATCTTGATGAAGCTTCTAAAGAGCTTGGATCAAAGATCGCAGTTAAGAGTTTCGTTCGTTTTGAAACTGGCGAAGGAATCGAAAAGAAAGAAGAAGATTTCGCAGCTGAAGTTGCAAAACAGATGGGCCAGTAATAACATTTATATGATTACACGAGAGTGTTAGAATATTTAAAGTAAAAAAACCGTAGCCTTATCTTTTAGGGTTACGGTTTTTTCTTCGGCTCTATGTCAAGTATTGGGGTGTGATTGCTTGTAATTACGCTCCAATACAGGGCTATGAGCTATTTTTATGTTTGAACTATAATTCTATATTTTGGGGCATGACAAATAAACCTCGTGCCAGTCTTATTTATTATTAATTACATGAGTGTAAAATACATGTGAGAAAGTAGTACAATCCTTGCCGAATAAAAGACCAAAGCCTAAACGACGTTGGTTTTCCAGAGCGTTAAAACAGCTCTTATAGTATGGTCTATATTTATCCGCTTATTTTACTGATAAGATGGAACTTTACTAATTAATCTAATACTTGTCTCTAAATGATTTGCAGTATAGTTTGACTAAACAATGAAGACGAAATGGGGATTGGCTTTGAATAAAAATACAAAAATAATAATATTTGGTTTCGCATTAATGCTTTTTGGAGGAATATTTGAAATAACCTCTGCAATATACAAAAATATGTTTATTTATTCTTATGGATTATACATTGGTTATATAATAATATTGATTGGGTTGCTTACTTATAAAAACAAATAGAGTATGTAAAACTATCATGGATCAATCGACACACAAAGACGATTACATAGCAGATTTAAAGAACCAATTGATTGCTTTAAGCACAGTTGAGTAGCTGCCTTAGGCTGTTATCGCATAAATATCTTACCGTAGTTTTGCCGGTCGTCAATTATCAAATCAGCATAAACGGTATGACCATCTACCAAATACACTAGCCACAGATGTTCCCAAAATGGAGCTGCTCTATATTTGGAAGGAATGTCTGCCAAGCGGCATCCTCTAACTGGATTATTAGTCAGGGCATCAATTGCTTCGTCGAAAGCATCCAGTAAGCGAAGCGCACAGTCAGGACCATTGTCATCATAACATAAATCTGAATAATGCATCAAAATATAGTTAACCGATGCGCTGGCTTCAACCTGGTATTCCATTTTTTTTCTCCTGTATTCTCTCGCGTAATTTTGAACTAATTTCTTTAGCAGGGATACCCTGTACTCCATGGCTCCGTTGTTCTGCAATTTCAAGAAGCTTTTCTCTGAGTTCCAGCCGTTTTGTTCTCTGGTCAAATGATTCTATATCCATTACGACTAAATCTCCCTCACCGTTTTTAGTTAGGTAGACAGGCTCACCAGTTGTTTTGCAGAGGTCTGCAATTTCATTGTAATTTTGTCGTATTGTTGCAGATGGTTTTATAATAGTGGACATAATTGTCAACTCCATTCGTAGTATAATAATGTATTTATTATAGTAAAATTATAATTATATTATACTATGCATTAGCATAATAGACAACGGATTTTTTATTATAGTTTTCAAAAATGAATACGAAGAATAGGTTCCATTAGTTTAAGGGTGTGTTTTCTGGCGTTTTTTTATGCTTAGTATCAATATATCATATTAGTTTTATTTTAAAAGGAATAGTTATCTATAAAAATTCTCTTGACTTATTGCTAAATTTTCTAGAATGAAGTAAGATAGCATAGTAAAACAAAAGAAAAACGTATGTAAGACGGTATAAATGTTCTGGATTATGATTTTGCTTACCTTAAAGTAAAGAATATATTCTGAGACACCATAAAAGGGACAAAGTACCAACAAAGGAGGAAACGCTAGTTGAGAGACATAAAGATAAGTATTAATCAAAAAATTTGTTTCTTTATATCATTAATTATTATTGTTGCATTATCAAGTATTTCATTTATTAATTATAGGATTGCAAAACAAGAATTATCCCGTTCCAATCAGATCATTTTAACAAATGTAATAGAAACCTCTTTATTAGAAATCAATAAAAATTATGGATATACTATAGGAGAAGACCAACGGATGACAGAGGAGGAAGCAAAAGAAGCTTCTTTAGTCTCAATCGGCCAGCTGCATGGGAATGAATTAGATTCTATATCCGGTGCCACAGAAAGTGAAACAGATACCACATCTGGTGCTACGACTAATTCTAAGTTAAAGTACCATGCCTTGAATCTAGGAAAAGACGGACATTTCTTTATAGTCAATTCTAATGGAGATGTAATATACCATCCATTTCTAAAGGATAATATTTTCGAATTAAAATCAGAAGACGGAAGATTTATCATACAGGATATGATTCAGAAAGCAAAAGAGGGAGGAGGAACTTTACATTACAGCTTAGATAGAAAAGTAAGCGAAAATACTGGGAATCAAACAGTATATACTCAATATTTCCCTCAGTGGGACTGGGTGGTTACGGCAGTAATATATGATGCTGATTTGTTAAGAGGCTCGACGATAATGCTAAATTATAATCTTCTGGTGTTGTCCATTGTCCTAATTATAGCATTAGGCGTAAGCATATTGATTACAAGAAAGATAACAAAACCAATCAAGATTATTTCAGGTATTTTGCATAGGGTATCAACCGGAGATTTAACAGTAGATAAAGTCAATATTAAAACCCGGGATGAGACGGAATTGCTGGGAGATTCCGTAAATCTGCTTATTGATAAATTAAATCACATTATGAAATTAATGAGTACCAATAGTAATAACCTAAATCAGTTTTCCATGGAGTTAAAAGGCTCGTCAGATCAGGTTGCTAAAATGACAGAGGAAGTATCAAAATCCATATACCAGATGGCGGAATTTGGGGAGGAACAATCCCGAAGTACTTTGAATAGTGTGGAAGAAGTCACATTGTTAGGTGAAGATATTAGAGAAACAGCAGATGCAAGTGCTAAGATCGAACATGCAGCCAAAAAGACCATAGAGTTAAAAGAAGATGGACTATATTCGGTAAAAGAGCTAAAGGAAGCAAGTATCCAAAATAATACCAATTCAATGGAGATGGAACAGGTAATCAATGAAATCTATAAACACTCCCAGAAAATAGGTGAGATTGTAAATATTATTGCAGGTGTGGCAGAGCAAACCAATCTCCTGGCATTAAATGCCAACATTGAAGCCGCCCGGGCAGGTGAAACAGGAAAGGGATTTGCTGTAGTTGCCGAAGAAGTACGTGCCTTGGCCACTGAAACCGCAAAAGCGACAGAAGATATCCGGAAGAAAGTAGATGAAATGCTGAAACAGTCCATAACAGCAGTAGATTTTGTGAAAAAGAACCGTATGGGGGTGGATAATATGAATCATACAGTCCTGGCCACAGAAGGTATTTTTGACACAATTTCAATTGAATTGCAGAATTTATTAGAAGATATTAAAAGAATTACAGAACATAATTATGAGACAGACCAGAAAAAAGATAATATTTTGGATATGTTAAATCATATTTCTCAGACGGCAGAAGAAAATTCCTCTTCTATAGAAGAAATTTCTTCTTGCTCTGAGGAACAGGCTGTGACTGTCAATGAAATTACCAATAATATATCTAAGCTAAGCGAAATGGCAATGGATCTGAATGATCTGATTCATACTTTCCAGACCAGATAATTATAAAACCTTATCTATTATAAAACAACTATAAGTGAGTTTATATGCTCATTCGCAAAAGAAAATTCTTTTTTAAGTAATATAAATAAGGAGGTTAGGATGGACGGTGCTATGGTCTATCTTAACCCCTTTTATAAAATAGTAGTGGAAATGTACGTGCAACATATATAAAAATGAGTATGAAGAATTAAAACGAATTCTGAATTTTATTGTTTTGTATGTTGTATCCCAGATATAATTCTTTGTGGGTTACTAAGAAACAGAGTAATAATCCATACAATCAGGCCGCAAAGTACAATAACAATTCCAAGAAGGGCATCGTTTAAACTAAGATCTAAAAATCCTTCCCCTTCAGCAACAGAGAAGAATCCATCAACTGTCCACATTAATGAAGCGCCCCAGTACATAAGTGCTAACATTCCAAGCTTTGTATTCTTTCCCAGCCCCGGATGAAAATACCAGATTATTGTTGTGATTACAGCTGCGAAAGAAGTAATTATAAGACACATAGTTATACCTCCTCTGCATTCTTCTCAGAAAGAAGCAGTGCATCTGCTTTCTTTTCGATTATATTATAGGCTAAAACGATCAGGAGCCATATTGAAGTTACCACAATTACCATTGAAGTTCCTACGGTTGCAATTTCCATCAGCATTTCTGGAATATCGGCAGGATTCATCATTGCAGTTAAAAATGGAAACCATGGAACAACTTCTCCGTGCCAAATATGTTCAATTGCCAATAGAAAAGAGCCTCCCCAAAGCATAGTGTTCAGCCAGCCAAGTTTTTTACTAAAAGTTACTTTCTCTTTATTTTCTAAATCGTCTGACCTTTTGCTGGACTTAGAAATCTTTTCTTCTTTCTTTCTACAGTTATGTTTAATTGCTGTTACAATAACCGCTTCTGTAACTGGTGCTATAAAACATCCCATAATATTTTCCTCCTTTAAGAAATTTAATCTTTTGATATTTTAAAACCTGTTTTTATGAGCTCTCAGATTTGGTTTTATAAAATCCCCACTTTTTATTAAAATGCTTGTTAACTTCTTCAGCAAACTTGATATAATCTTTCAAGATTCTGAGAGATTATATAAAATCCAGAACCCTTATTAAGTTAAAAGTACCATAGATATATCTCTTTGTCAAGAAAATAACAAATAAAATCTGGAACTGGTTATACCACAGAGCATTAAAGGTAAAAACAATAAAAAGAAGTATAAACACGAAAAAAACGCTGATAAATAACCAAAATAATTACTTTCAGTTGACAGTAATTGTGCAATATGCTATTATGACAATAAATTAACAATTGTTGGTACGGCCAATAAAAGGAGGATGAATGGTATGGGAGAGTTCAGGATTTTAGAAATCAAACAGAGTGTTTTTGCCGATAATGATAAGAGAGCAGATGACCTAAGAAAAGAATTGAAAGAGAAAAAAGTATTTTTACTAAATCTGATGTCTTCACCGGGTTCAGGAAAAACTACTACATTAACAAGAACGATTGAAGAGTTAAAAGATAAACTGCGCATAGGTGTAATGGAAGCAGATATTGATTCAGATGTAGATGCACAGACGATTTCAAAACTGGGTGTAAAAGCAATCCAATTACATACTGGTGGAATGTGTCATTTGGATGCAGATATGACAGCTCAGGGTTTGGAAGGATTGGAGACTGGAGATGTTGATCTTGCGATTCTTGAGAATGTGGGGAATCTTGTCTGTCCGGCAGAATTTGATACAGGAGCCGTTAAGAACGCAATGATTTTAAGTGTTCCTGAGGGTCATGATAAACCGCTGAAATATCCGTTGATGTTTTCTATTTGTGATGTTGTTTTAATTAACAAAATTGACGTACTTCCGTATTTTGATTTTGATATGGAGGCATGTATAAAAAATGTACGGATGCGAAATCCAAATGCAAAAATTATTCCAATCTGTGCCCGAACAGGTGAGGGAATAGAGGAATGGATAAAGTGGCTGGAACAGGAAGTGAAAGAATGGAAGTCATAAAGGATGGAAAGGAGTGAGAAAATGGCAGAGCAAAGAGAATTAATCTTAAAACTGGGGCAGAAAATTACAGATCGTATTGGCCATAAGGTAACGGTAGATGACCCGGAGTACTGGGGACTTGCAGGCGTTGTTACCGATGAAATGGCAGAAGTAGCATTGAAGATGAAAGTGCGTAAACCTATGACTTTCAAACAACTGCTTGCAGCTACCGGGAAAGAGGAAAAAGAACTGGAAAAACTTTTACATGATATGAGCATACTTGGTGTAATTGAGTATAACTGGGAAAATCCTGCTCGTGAAAAACAGTATGTTTTGCCCATGTTCGTTCCGGGAAGTGCTGAATTTACAAATATGAATGAGAAACGGCTTGAGGAACATCCTGAACTTGCACATTTTTTTGAACGAATGTCAAGACTTCCCCTTGAAAAAGTTACCCCTATGGTACCACCGGGAGGGGCAGGTATTGGTATGCACGTTATTCCGGTAGAGAAAGCCATTGAGATGGAAAATCAATCCGTAGATGTGGAACATATTTCCCACTGGATGGATAAATATGATGGAAAATATGCAGCAAGTCCATGCTCCTGTCGTTTGTCACGCCGCACACTAGGTGAAGGATGTGCAGATGATCCGGGGGACTGGTGTATTGCTGTAGGAGATATGGCAGATTATGTAGTAGAGACAGATAAGGGCGGACGCTATATTACAAGGGAAGAAGCACTGGAAATTATGAAACGTGCAGAAGATAATGGATTTGTGCATCAGATTACCAATATTGATGGAAAGGATAAAATCTTTGCCATCTGTAACTGTAATGTGAATGTATGTTATGCCCTTCGAACCTCCCAGCTTTTTAATACACCGAATATGTCACGGTCTGCATATGTAGCAAGAGTAAGAACGGAAGATTGTGTTGCCTGTGGACGGTGTGTAGAATACTGCCCGGCGGGAGCATTAAAACTTGGACAGAAACTTTGTACCAATGATGGACCGATTACATATCCAAAGCAGGAATTGCCTGATAAGGTAAAATGGGGACCTGAAAAATGGGATGAGGATTATAGGGATAATAACCGTATCAATTGTTATGATACAGGTACAGCTCCCTGTAAAACAGCATGCCCGGCACATATTGCAGTTCAGGGTTATTTGAAAAAAGCAGCACAGGGGAAATATAAAGAAGCTCTTGCGTTGATTAAAAAAGAAAATCCATTTCCGGCGGTATGCGGACATATTTGCAACAGACGCTGTGAAGATGCATGTACCCGCGGTAGGGTAGATCAGGCTGTTGCCATTGATGAAGTGAAGAAATTTATAGCAAAACAGGATCTTGATGCTAAGACGCGTTATATACCACCGGTTGTACAACCCTCTAACAGAGGACCTTTTACAGAGAAAATTGCTATTATTGGTGCTGGTCCTGCGGGACTTAGCTGTGCATTTTACTTGGCAGAGAAAGGTTATAAGCCAACGGTATTTGAGAAAAACAAAAAACCAGGCGGTATGTTAGTTTATGGAATTCCATCTTATAAACTGGAAAAGGACGTTGTGGATGCTGAAATTGATGTAATACGCCAGATGGGGGTAGAGATCAAATGCGGCATTGAAGTTGGAAAAGATATTACTTTAGATGAACTGCGTAAACAGGGATATAAGGCATTTTATATTGCCATTGGATGTCAGGGCGGAAGAATGGCCGGTATTCCAGGTGAAGATGCAGAGGGTGTAATGACTGCTGTAGATTTCCTTCGCATAGCCAGTGAAGATGAGTCTTATCCGGTACAGGGAAGAACTGTCGTAGTTGGCGGCGGTAATGTGGCAATTGATGTGGCGCGCGTGAGCAGCCGCTGCGGTGCATCCGAAGTTTCTATGTATTGTCTGGAAAGCCGTGATATTATGCCTGCTTCCGCTGAAGAAATATTTGAGGCAGAAGAGGAAGGTATTGCAATCAATTGCGGATGGGGACCAAAAGAAATTCTGACAGAGAATGGTAAAGTTACAGGTATTGTATTTAAGAAATGTGTCTCTGTATTCAATGAAGAAGGACGCTTTGCTCCTAAATATAAGGAAGAAGAAACCGTTACAGTTCCATGTGAGAGAGTTTTTCTGAGTATAGGTCAAAGTATTATATGGGGTGATCTGCTTGCCGGAACGAAGGTGGAACTTGGAAGAGGAAATGGTGCTGTGGCAGATGGAGTTACCTATCAGACAGCAGAGCCAGATATTTTCACAGGAGGAGATGTATATACAGGCCCCCAATTTGCGATTGATGCCATTGCTGCAGGAAAAGAAGGCGCAGTGTCTATTCACCGGTTTGTGCAGCCAAACAGCAGTCTTCTGATTGGACGTAACCGTCGTAAGTTTATCGAATTTGACAAGGATAATATAAAGCTTGAAAGCTATGACAATTCAGCAAGACAGATACCAGACAGAGCTGAAAGTATTGACCATCGTAAATCTTTCCGGGATGCACATAAAACATTCACGGAGGAGCAGGTAAAGATTGAAACAGCCAGATGCCTTGGATGCGGCGCTTCTATTGTAGATGAAAATAAATGTATCGGCTGTGGTGTATGTACAACGAAGTGTGAGTTTGATGCAATACATCTTTACCGTGAACATCCGGACTGCAGCCGTATGTGGAAATCGGAAGATAAGATGAAGGCCATTTTACCATATATGCTGAAGCGGCAAATGAAAATTAAGTTCAGTAAGAAGGATAAATAAAATTATGCATGAACTGGGAATAGTATTTCACATTATTGATAGTCTTGAGAAAGTTGGAAAAGAGAACCTGTTGCAGACCGTATCTAATGTTACTTTGGAGATAGGGGAAGTATCCGGTGTTGTAGATTCCTACCTGTATGACTGCTGGAGATGGGCGGCTGATAAATCAGAACTGTTAAGAGGCTCAAAATTAATTATCGAACAGATTCCGGCAGTTACGATTTGTGAGGATTGCGGCAAGACATATGGTACAGTACAGTATGGAAAGGCATGTCCCTTTTGTTCAGGTGCCAATACATACCTTGTTGTAGGAAATGAATTTAATATTAAAGAAATCGAAGCATGTTGATAGAGTGAGGAGGGAAAGTTATGTTTTTTCAAATTTATGGAGAAAATGCCGGATGGCAGTTGTTAGGGTGGGCACTTGTTTTTGCAGGGCTTGTATTAACAAACGAACTTGCACGGCGAACTAAAAAAGGTGGAATTTTCTGTTTTCTGATTGTACCTGCCGCTTTAACGGCATACTTTATTGCAGTTTATATAGGAGCAGCCAATGGTTCAGGGTGGGCTTTGAACAATGCTACATATAAATACATGAACAGCTGGTTCCATTATGCAAAACTTTATGCTGCCACAGCAGGTTGTATCGGTTTTATGATGCTTAAGTATAAATGGGGTATTGGAAAAACGGAATGGTTTAAAGTATTTCCATTTTTAATTGTTGCAATTAATATTCTAATTGCGGTAGCAAGTGATTTTGAATCCGGCATTCGTGGAGCTATGGCCATGGCAGAGTACGGTGACCGCTGGTGGCTGTCTTCTGAAAATGTATGGCTTTATGGCGGATGGTGGAACTGGCTGAATGGCATTTCAGGTCTCATAAATATTTTATGTATGACAGGCTGGTGGGGAATTTATTCCTCAAAGAAACGGGATGATATGCTTTGGCCGGATATGACATGGTGCTTTATTATTGCATATGATTTATGGAATTTTGTATATACCTACAATAACCTTCCAACACATGCATGGTATTGCGGCCTTGCATTATTGTTAGCACCTACCTTTGCAAATGCATTGTGGAATAAGGGAGGCTGGATTCAGAACCGTGCTAATACACTTGCTTTATGGTGTATGTTTGCACAGGTATTTCCAATGTTCCAGGATGCAAGCAGATTTACCACACTTCCAAGCTTATACGCAGATGGATTCATGGATGCGGCAATTAGACCGGCTGCGGCAAATCCAACAATGCAGGGTGTCATGGCAGTTATCGCTCTTGCAGCAAATATAATTGTACTGGCGGTGATCTTTAAGCGTGCAATAGAACAAAAGAAAAATCCATATAAAAATGAGATATTTACTGACCAGCGTGATTTTAAAATTGCAATGGCAAGAGCAGAAAAATAAAGAAAAAGTGGATTGGATAAAGTAATAAGAATGATGAGACTTTAATTGTTTCAGTGTAAAAACTATTGAAGAAAAATACGACGATGATATTGCTGCCGTTTCTTTATTAAGTTGAAGATTAATGTTAAGCAAAAAGGTAAACTGTATCCTAAATAATAGTCGCAAAAAATTACAAACTTTTTTGCAACTATAAAAAGGTTACGGTTTACCTTTTTTTGTGCAATAAATTGATTACTCATAGTATATTTGTCTGTTTCCACTAATACATTCATTTAAAGAAGAGTGAATCCATGCAATTGCACCTTTGGTATCCCGGTCACGAATATAGGTCCACATCCTGTAATTACTTTCGTAAAGTGCTTGAATACCATACAGGTTACAAAAGCGTTCCCACATAGTAAAAATCGGGGCCTTAAAAGATTGAAATATTAAGGGTATCAGAGTGTTTTTTGATGATAATGCGAATTCATGCTGAAATTCAAAAGCAGCCTGTGTTGCTTCTGAAACAGTTTTTGCATTCTGAATCTGTTTGATTTTTTCCAAAAGAAGCTGTATTTCTTCATCACTTATTCGACTAATACAAAGCTGGGCAGCTAATGTATCCAAAGCAATTCTAACCTCGAAAATAGAACGTATTTCTTCGTTTCTAATACGTCCGCCATTGTATTTCATAATTGTAAGAAGAGTATCAATTGTTCCTTTACGGCGATAATCTGCTACATAGGTGCCGCTTCGTGGTTTAACAATTAAAAATCCCATTTTTTCCAAATCAGAAATACCGTTATTTACAACAGAACGGCTTACCTGCATTGCTTCAGCAAGCTGACGTTCTGTGGGAAGTTTTTCACCAATCTTTAATTTCCCGGAAAGAATCATGTGTACCAGCTGCTCAGTAAAAAGGTCCCTAAGAGAAGGGGAACTGATTTTTTGAAATTCCATATAAAAATTCCTCCCAATTTATTTTGGTTGTACCAATAGCCAGCCTTATGAATTTATTATATTGCAGATGCTAAAAGAATGCAAATAAAGAAACGGGAAAAACACCTGCAATAAGAAGTTTCTGATTACTGTTACGAAAACTAATTAAATTTTAGTCATTCTAAGAGGAAGAAAAATTTTCTTACTTAGAATGACATTTTTATTTCAGCGAATTTTCAAAAGCTTATTATTAAATCTTTTTACCAAAAACTTTTTCCATGAAGTATAGTAATCCAAAAAATACATACTATATTTAGGTAACTACGAAACTTAAAAAAGGTGATGACAAATGAACACATTCGAATTAAAAACAAAAGTCATATTTGGCCGGGAATCTTTGCAATATCTGCAGAACCTGGTGCAAAAGAAAATTTTTATTGTAACCGACCCATATATGGTGAAGTCCGGAATGATTGATTCCATCACCAAGTATTTAGCGGAAGGGTCATTTCAGATATTTAGTGACATTGTACCGGACCCGCCTATGGAATTAGTGGTGAAAGGGGTAGGTGAAGTCATTGCTTATCAGCCTGATGCAGTGGTGGCAGTAGGTGGTGGTTCCGCAATAGACACAGCAAAAGCAATTATGCATTTTTCAAGAGAGATTGGAAAGCTTGATAGAATGCAATTCATTGCGATTCCAACAACAAGTGGAACCGGATCCGAAGTAACCTCTTTTGCAGTAATTACTGACAAAGAAAAAGGAATCAAGTACCCATTAGTATCAGATGTTTTAATTCCTGATATAGCATTACTGGAGCCGGAACTTGTGAAAACAGTTCCTCCGCCTATTGTGGCTGATACTGGTATGGATGTATTGACTCATGCACTTGAAGCTTATGTTTCCACGAAAGCTACTGATTTTTCCGATGCTTTAGTAGAAAAAGCGGTTGCCCTGGTGTTTCAATATCTCTTGCGGTCTTATGAAAGTTCGCAAGATATGGAAGCAAAAGAAAGAATGCATAATGCATCTTGTTTAGCGGGAATATCTTTTAATCTTGCTTCTCTTGGTTTAAATCATGCTATTGCCCATAATATTGGCGGAAAACTTCATGTACCTCATGGAAGAACCAATGCTATCTTGCTTCCCCATGTAGTTGAATTTAACAGCAACATTACCGGTTATACCCCAAAAGATTATTCAGAAGCAGCTATGAAATATGCAAAGATAGCAAAACTCATCGGTGTTTCTGGCAGCACAGTCCGATTAAGTGTGAAAAATTTAATCAGTGAAATTACCAGATTGATGCAACGGATGAAAATGCCCACCAAACTAACCGAATGTAAGATAAGTACAGAAGATATTTTAAAAGAGAAGAAAGGGATTGCAGAAGGTGCGCTAAAGGATTCTTGTATCTTAACCAATCCCCGTGTTGCCAGTATTTCAGATGTTTCTGAAATTATTCATAAGATTTCTTAAACAGGAAACGGTGGTGAGGACTTATCATACAAATCGATGAAAAGCAAAGAATCGTTCAGGAGTTTGTACCTGGTAAACAGATTACACTTGCCCATATTATTGCAAATCCGGACGAAGAAATTTATCAAAAACTAGGACTGGCTTCTGAGGAGATTAATGCAATTGGCATCATGACAATAACACCCAGTGAAGGTTCTATTATTGCTGCAGATGTGGCGACCAAAGCCTCCAATGTAAGGCTTGGATTTATTGACCGTTTCAGCGGAGCACTTGTGATTGTTGGAGATGTTAGTTCTGTTGAATCAGCCATTCGAGATGTGGTTTCTGTACTTTCAGGACAACTTTTATTTACTCCGGCGGCAATTACAAGGACGTAACTAATAGATATATGGTTAGATTTTAGAATCTTTTACAGAAAGTATCTACAAGGATGAGGTTAACATGGGTAGTGGAGGAAAAATTATATTTATGGGCAGAACCGGAAGCGGTAAAACAACACTATGTCAGAAGCTGGATGCACTGGAATTGAAGTATAAAAAGACACAATCAGTAGAGTTTTATAACAATGCAATCGATACTCCCGGAGAATATATGGAGAATCGTAATTACTACCGGGCACTTATTATGACAGCGGTGGATGCAAAATTAATAGCTATTCTCGGTGATCCCACGGTTAGGGATAATTATATACCGCCGGCATTCGCAGGTACCTTTGCAAAAGAAATCATTGGAATTGTAACTAAAATTACTCTAGCTGATTCCCAGGAGGATATAAAAAGAGTGGAAATGGAGCTAAGACAAGCGGGTGCGCAAAAAGTCTTTCAGGTAGATACAGTAGAAGAAATAGGAGTGGAAGAATTGTTTCGTTATATACATGAACGAATTGATGACTAAATACTAGCCGTTTCTATTATAAGCCGCCTATTATATGGTGGAAAATATATAAGATATAAGAAGATGGAGTAGGTATGAGAGAAGAACTGTTAAGTGTAGGTATTGATATCGGGACCAGTACAACACAGCTGGTTTTTTCGAAGTTAATGATTGAAAATATTGCCTCCAATTTCTCTGTTCCCAAGGTTGTGATTGTTGGCAAAGAAATTATATATCGAAGTGAGATATATTTTACACCCCTGCGCTCACCAACTGAAATAGATGGAACAAAGGTTAGAGAAATAATTGAAAGTGAATACAAAAATGCCGGAATTGATAAAGCTGATATTAATACGGGAGCAGTAATTATTACTGGTGAGACAGCCAGAAAGGAGAATGCAAAAGAAGTTTTAGAAACCCTAAGTGGTTTCGCAGGTGACTTTGTAGTAGCAACAGCCGGACCTGATCTGGAAAGTATTATTGCAGGAAAGGGTGCTGGAGCTCATGTATATTCTAAAGAAGGTCGTACCGGTGTCGTAAATATTGATATTGGCGGAGGAACCAGTAACCTTGCTTTGTTTGACCATGGGGAAGTTAAAGATACCGGATGTCTTGATGTGGGTGGACGTCTAATTAAAATAGATAAAGACTCAGGACAAATCACTTATCTGTCAGAGAAGATGAAGGAGTTAATTCAACGAATGAAGCTATCCTTAGGGGTGGGCACCATAGCGACGAAAGAAAATATACAGCCTATACTGGATGCCATGGTCTATGCTTTAATGCAGAGCGTTGGAATCAGGCCAATGAACGAAGAATTTTCATTATTTATTACCCACAAAGAGGGAGAGCAGGTAACTAAGTTTACCTGTGATGAAACCATTAAAAATAGTTGTCCAATCACAAGTATTACGTTTTCCGGTGGTGTTGCAGATTACATTTATGGTGAGGAAAAGGTAACAGATGATTTTGCATATGGTGATATAGGTATCTTACTAGGACAAGCTATAAAAGCATCTCCCTTGTGCAAAGAACTTAAGGTGCTTAAAAGTGTTGAAACAATCCGGGCTACCGTAGTTGGCGCAGGAACTCAAACACTGGAAGTGAGCGGTAGTACTATTACCTATACCAAAGATACCTTTCCACTTAAAAACTTACCGATTCTAAAGTTAACAAAAGAAGAGGAAGAATCAGCTGAAAATATGGAACAAGCAATCAAAATGAAACTGAATTGGTTTAAGCTGGATGGCAAGCTTCAGAAAGTTGCTATTGCTTTTGAGGGAAACAAGACTCCTTCCTTTATACAAGTTTCAGAATATGCGAAAGGTCTTCTGGCCGGAATGATGGAATTAATGGAACAGGAACTTCCTTTCATTATTTTAGTAGAAAATGATATGGCGAAAGTGTTAGGACAAACCATGTATCGAATGCTTGAATATAAGAAGGATGTTGTATGTCTGGATAGCATTCATGTTGAAAACGGGGATTATATTGATATCGGAAAACCGGTAGCAGAAGGTACCGTACTGCCAGTGGTTGTAAAAACTTTGGTATTTAATAAATAATTAGCTGTATTTTGGATAATCCTAAATGCAAATAAGTTGGAAAATAATTTTTCAATAGGAAGTGATTTGCCGTTTGTTTCCGGCAATAGCTTCAAAAATAAAGTATGTTGAAATCACTATATGAAACGCGTGTATGTGAAATAATCAGTTAGTTCTGAAAATGTCAACACGCAGATAGGAGCAGACAATGATTTTAAAAGCACAATTGTTAGGACATACCTATCAGTTTAAGTCCCTTATGGATGTCATGGCAAAGGCAAATGAGGAAAAATCGGGTGATACCCTTGCCGGAGTTGCTGCTGAATCCGCCGAGGAACGTGTGGCGGCAAAGATTGTACTTGCCAATATAACATTAGAACAGCTTCGCAATAATCCGGCAGTACCTTATGAAATTGATGAGGTGACCAGAATCATTCAAGATGATGTAAACGAAAAAATCTATAACGAAATTAAGAACTGGACAGTTGCAGAATTTCGTGAATGGATTTTAGACGAAAACACAACAGGGGCTGATATTCGAAGAATTAGTCGTGGAATCACTTCTGAGATAGTGGCAGCTGTTGCTAAATTAATGTCAAATATGGACCTGGTATATGGTGCAAGGAAAATTCGTATTACAGCACATTGTAATACTACGATTGGAGAACCGGGTACACTTAGCTGCCGTCTGCAGCCAAACCACCCAACGGATGATCCAGATGGTATTATGGCTTCTTTGTTGGAAGGACTGACCTATGGTGCAGGTGACGCTCTTTTAGGTTTAAATCCGGTAGATGATTCCACAGAAAGTGTAGTTCGAATACTTAAACGATTTGAAGACATAAAACAAAAATTCAAGATTCCAACCCAGACTTGTGTTCTTGCTCATGTTACCACCCAAATGGATGCAATAAGAAAGGGCGCTCCATCGGACTTAATCTTCCAATCCATTGCAGGATCAGAAAAAGGAAATGAAGCTTTTGGTTTTAATGCATCCACCTTAGAGGAGGCAAGACAACTTGCTTTAACGGAAGGAACTGCAGAAGGCCCTAATGTGATGTATTTTGAAACCGGTCAGGGCTCAGAACTATCCTCAGAAGCACATCATGGAGTAGACCAGGTTACAATGGAAGCTCGTTGTTATGGTTTTGCAAAACATTTTAACCCTTTTATTGTAAATACAGTTGTGGGATTTATTGGACCGGAATATCTATATGACGGCCGTCAAGTAAATCGTGCCGGTCTTGAGGATCACTTTATGGGTAAATTAACCGGTATCTCCATGGGATGTGATGCATGTTATACCAACCATATGAAAGCAGATCAAAATACCATTGAAGACCTTTCCGTGTTGTTAACAACTGCAGGCTGTAATTATTTTATGGGTATACCTCATGGGGATGATGTTATGCTTAACTATCAAACCACAGGTTATCATGAAACTGCCGCACTTCGTGAAATGTTTGGTTTAACTGCCATCAAACCATTCCATGAATGGATGATTCGAATGGGATTTATTGATGAAAAAGGTAAACTGACGGAATTAGCTGGTGATGCTTCTGTCTTATTCTAGCAAGGAAGAAGTGGGGAGACCCAAAGAGACATTATGTATGGAAGGCTGAAAGGAGCGTGGATATATGGATGAACAAAATATTAGAAAAATGGTAGAGCAGATGGTAGAGCAAATGATAAATGGCGGCGGTAATCAGGTAAAGAATACAACAAATCAAATCCCTGCCGGCCAGGCAACAACAGCAACAACAACAGCAACAGCGACTGCAGTATCTTCAGAATGCTTACCGGATATAACTAAAATAGATTTAAAATCTTGGTTTTTACTGGATCATGCTAAAAATAAAGAAGAATATCTTCATATGAAAAGTAAAACTCCTGCAAGATTAGGTGTGGGAAGAGCCGGAGCACGTTATAAAACTATGAGTATGCTCCGTGTAAGAGCAGATCATGCGGCAGCACAAGACGCTGTATTCTCCGATGTATCTGAGGAATTTATAAAGAAAAACAACTTCATTTTTGTTAAAACACTTTGTAAAGACAAAGATGAGTATATTACAAGACCGGATCTGGGGCGTAGATTTGGCAAAGAAGAGCTGGAAATCATTAGGAAAACATGCGGACAAAATCCGAAAGTTCTTATTATCGTGGGTGATGGTCTATCCTCTTCTGCCATTGAAGCAAATGTAGAGGATATGATACCTGCAATGAAGCAAGGCCTTAGCATGTATCAGATTAATGTGCCTCCAAGTCTTTTTATCAAATACGCCAGAGTTGGTGCAATGGATGATGTTGGTCAGGCTACCGATGCAGACGTAATATGTATGCTAGTTGGAGAACGTCCGGGATTAGTAACGGCAGAATCCATGTCTGCTTATATTTGCTACAAACCAAAACATGGAATTCCGGAATCGAAAAGAACCGTTATTTCTAACATTCACCGGGGAGGTACCACACCCGTTGAGGCTGGTGCTCATGCTGCAGAGTTGATTAAAAAGATGTTGGATAAGAAAGTATCCGGTATTGAATTAAATAAAGTTTAAAATAAAAAGCAAAAGATTGCTACCATTATTAAATGGTGCTAAAGTGCCAGAACCGAGGTTATCCTAAGGCGCTAAAGCACCAGAATCGAGGTTATTATGAAAAATGATAAATTACACCCAAATATTTTAGCGGTTCGGATAATCTCTAATGTGAGTCCGGATTTGGCGGAAAAGCTTTCTCTTGGAGAACGCCATAAGAGTCTTGGGATTATTACAGCAGATAGTGATGATGTAACCTACACTGGTTTGGATGAGGCAACAAAAGCTGCGGATGTTGAAGTCGTTTATGCAAGGTCATTTTATGCAGGTGCTGCAAATGCAAATACAAAGCTTGCCGGAGAGGTAATCGGTATTCTTGCGGGTCCAAGTCCGGCTGAGGTTCGAAGCGGACTAAATGCTTGTATCACATTTATGGAGAATGATGCTTACTTTATTAGTGCCAATGATGATGATTCCATTGTTTATTATGCTCATACCGTTTCGAGAACCGGATCTTATCTATCAAAGATTGCAGGTGTCAAAGAGGGAGAAGCCCTTGCTTATTTGATTGCCCCGCCTCTGGAATCAGTTTATGCTCTTGATGCAGCTATGAAAGCAGCAGATGTCAGGCTATGCGAGTTTTATGGACCTCCAAGTGAAACAAACTTTGGCGGAGGATTATTAACAGGTTCACAATCTGCCTGCTATGCAGCCTGTAATGCATTTGCAGAAGCAGTAAGAAGTATAGCGGATAGACCAAAGGAATATCAATAAGATGCAAGCGTTAGGAATGATTGAAGTAATCGGTTTGCCTCCCGCAATTGAAGCAGCGGATTCTGCACTTAAAGCAGCCAATGTTGCTTTATTGGCTATAGAAAAAGTAAGTTCGGGAATCCTGACTGTAGAAATCACTGGAGATGTGGGAGCAGTTACCGCTGCTGTGGATGCAGGCGCAGCAGCAGCTGAGAGGGTTGGTACACTTCGGGCTAAACATGTCATACCTTATGTAGATGAAAGCCTTGAGGGGAAAGTACTAATAAAAGGTATAAAACTATTTCAACCCAAGAATAAACCAGTAATACCGTTAAGTCAAAGTGTTAATTCGGAATTCTCAAATTCTCAGGAAGATGGCACTGAAAAAGAAGATAAGGATGGCTTGCCCACTGTGGTTTCAAAGGACTCTGCACCCACGATGCAAAAATTTGATAGCGGGAACAGAGAAAACGAAACTGAGAATGTAGGGTTTCATACTATCAGTGCTGAAAATACAGAATCTAATACAATGACGAAAGAGAAAGAAACTATAAAAAGCTATAAAGATACTGATAATGGGGAAGTAAATACCCTGAAAACAGAACCAATAAAGACTTATACAACCACTGAATTAAGGAAAAAGAGCAATGATACTCTTCGGGCAATCTTACAAAGCCAGGGTGTGGAATTAACAGAATCTCATAAGAGTGCTAAGAAGGAAGAATTAATTCAGCTTATTATAGCACAGCAAAATCGTAGATAAGAAGGAGACGGCGGATGGAATTACTAGAGAAAGATTTAATGTCAATACAAGAAGTCCGTATGCTTTTAAAAAAAGCAAAGGAAGCCCATAAGATACTGGCAACCTTCAATCAGGAAAAAATTGATCGTATCGTAAAAGCAATCGCAGAAGCAGCATTGCAAAATGCTGAGCGCCTTGCAAAAATGGCAAATGAAGAAACTGGATTTGGTATCTGGCAAGATAAAGTAACGAAAAATGTTTTTGGTTCCATGGGAATTTATGAAGCAATTAAGGATCAAAAAACAATTGGAATTCTTTGTGAAGATAAAGAGAAAAAAACAATGGAAATTGGAATACCGGTAGGTATAGTGGCTGGTATTATCCCTTCTACAAATCCAACTTCTACCATTATGTATAAAACCCTAATTGCAATTAAAGGGGGTAACTGTATTGTATTTTCACCACATCCCGGTGCAAAGAATTGCATTCTGGAAACAGTTAAAATTGTCAGTGAAGCAGCAGAAGCAGCAGGATGTCCGAAAGGTGCAATATCCAGCATTACCATTCCGACCCTTCAGGCTACCAACGAACTAATGAAACATCCGAATACAAAGCTTATCTTAGCAACCGGAGGCTATGCAATGGTGAAAGCTGCCTATTCCTCAGGAACACCTGCTATTGGAGTTGGAGCAGGTAACGGCCCGGCCTTTATCGATAAAACAGCAAATGTTAAGTTAGCTGTAAAACACATCATGGATTCTAAAACATTTGATAATGGTACAATTTGCGCGTCTGAACAATCTGTTATAGTGGAACGTTGTATGGAGCAGACCGTAAGGGAAGAATTAGCTTCACAAGGCGGCTTTTTCCTCAATGAAGAGGAAACTAAAAAGCTGGCACGTTTTATTCTTAGGGCCAATGGAACAATGAATCCGCAAATTGTTGGAAAATCTGTAGCTCAGATAAGCAAACTTGCCGGTTTAACAGGTGTGCCAGCCACTGCAAGAGTTTTAATTGCAAAAGAATCCAAAGTGGGTGATGATGCTCCCTATTCCAGAGAAAAATTAGCACCAATCTTAGCCTTCTTTGTGGAGGAAACCGTTGAAGACGTAATGGATAAAGTAGTAGAGATATTAAGCTTTGAGGGAATGGGACATACCTTCTCCATGCATTGTACTAATGAAGAATTAATTAAACGTTTTGCCTTGCGGGCTCCTGCTTCCAGAATCTTAGTTAACACAATGGGTTCTCTTGGCGGTATTGGAGCAGCTACGAATCTTTTCCCAGCACTGACACTTGGCTGCGGTGCGGTTGGAGGAAGTTCTTCTTCCAATAATATTGGTCCAATGGATTTAATTAATATAAAACGTGTAGCATTTGGTGTAAAAGAATTGGAAGATATAAAAAATAAAGCAGATAATTTCCTAGGTGATACCAAATCATCCAGTAGCAGTGCATACTGTAATGTTAATACAGAACTGGTAGAGGAAATAGTAAAAAGAATTATGAAACAGCTAATATAAACAATAAAATGTAGAATAATAGTAGTAATACTAATCTTCGTTAGAAATGTAATAATTTCTTAATGCATTTTAGTATAAGTAACTTTTTCTATGAATATTAGGAGGAAATGAATATGTCTAATACAAATGCACTTGGTATGATTGAAACAAAAGGTTTAGTTGGTGCAATCGAAGCAGCAGATTCAATGGTAAAGGCTGCCAATGTAGCTTTAATCGGTAAGGAACAGGTAGGTGGAGGTTTGGTTACTGTTATGGTACGAGGTGATGTTGGTGCAGTGAAGGCTGCAACTGATGCCGGCGCTGCTGCAGCAGAACGTGTGGGTGAATTAATATCTGTACATGTAATTCCAAGACCTCATACTGAGGTGGATGCAATTCTTCCTCATAGCCATACACAGGCATAGCTGTTAACTCAGATAACAGAAGGAATAGAAACTTCTTTCATGATATGCCTTATGAGGCTGCTGCAAGATAGAATAAAAATGCGGATATAGAAAATAGGCAGGATATTACAATTATATTTGAAACATTCATTTTGCAACAGCCCCGATATACCAGGCAGATTAGATTATAGTGAGGTTAGGAATGGCATTAATAACAGAACAAGATATTCGAAAGATGATAAGTGATGGTCTTTTAAAGGAAAAGGGCGAATTTCATATGGGAAAAGACACCATATTAACCCCTTCTGCCAGAGCCCATCTATTAGAGAAGAACATTACACTTACAGGAAGAGATAATAATCATGGTTCCGATTCCATAAGCCATGGTAAATCTATAGTATCAGAAGATAAAACAGAGCCGACGAATAAAAAACATTCTTTAGAAGCAACATCGGGATTCGATACAGTATTTGGTGTTCATCTGGATTATAAACCAGAGCATATGACACATCTTAGGGGAAATTATCTAGTATTTAAAGATCACAGACGGATTATTCTTCGGGGTGCAATTGATTATCTGGAATCGGAAATCATAATTGCACAGACGGTCTCTGAACGTTTACAAATGCCCAAGCTAACCAAAGAGTTAGAAGAAGTGATACGCTTTATACGCAGGCTGCTGCAATGTGAAGTCAAGGGAGAAGAAGTGGGCGATTTTACTCTCGGAGGTTTGAATGAAAAAGATTTAAGGGAACAATCCTATCATCCAAGTCAATATTTTGGAATGAGACATTTTCTTCCTACCTATCAGCAGGGTGAGATGGCTGCCCATCTAAATAAATTAAGAACCCTTGCAAGAAAGACAGAAATAGTAGCATTTAAAGCGTTTAAAGCAGAAGATGGAACGGTAACCAGAGAGGATATTATAAGAGCATTTAATCGTTTGTCCTCTTTCTTTTGGATTATGATGTTTAAATATCTTACAGGAAAATATAACGAATCATAGAAAGTAGGAAGTATGTTAGCAGAAACAAACATTAATATAGATGCAATCGTTGATGCAGTATTAAAGGAACTGAAAGAACAGCTATTTATCCTAACAGAAGCCTCCGGCAGACATGTTCACTTAAGCAGAGAAGATATTAACACACTTTTCGGATATGATTATCAGCTTACTCCTGTTAAAGATTTATCTCAGCCCGGACAGTTTGCTTGTGAAGAAAGAGTTACCATTACGGGTCCTAAAAATGCTATTCATAATGTTGTAGTATTAGGTCCTGAGAGAAGTAAGTCTCAGGTTGAAGTGTCGTTAACAGATGCGCTGACCCTTGGAATTAAGGTTCCGGTAAGGCTTAGTGGTGATATTAAAGGAACGCCCGGAATTAAAATAACAAATCCTAAAAATGGAGTAACAATAGAGGCAAAGGAAGGACTTATAGTTGCAAAGCGTCATATTCACATGACACCGGAAGATGCTAAACGTTTTCATGTATCCAATGGTGAATCGGTTAAAGTTAAGGTATTTGGAGAACGCCCTTTGATTTTAGAAGATGTGGATATACGAGTTGATAAGAACTTCAGTACGGCGATGCACATTGATTATGATGAGGCAAATGCTTGCGGTCTCACTAAAGGCTCCAAGGGTTTGATTATTGCATAAATAGGATACCTGCTATGTTCTTTAGGACTAATAACGTAGATTTATATCTTCACAATAAGAAAAGAGTTGAGTATATGTACGAAGATATTATTGAAGAAGTTACGAAAGAAGTTCTTCATCGTTTGTGGTCATATGAAAAAACTTGCATACACAAAAAGACGCTGTTAGTATTATCGGACGGAATGTATCCACTTTCGGAGTCGATAACAAAAGAATATAATTTGTTAATCCCAGATGGGGGTAGTGATAAGACAGATGAACTTCATAAAATGGTTTCTTCTGCGGAAGCAATTTTGATTACATCTGTAACTGTGAAACAATTGGTGAATCTGGCAATCTTATGTGGTGATGGTTATTTAGAAGAAGCAATACGCTACGCCCTTTTACTTGGAAAAAAAATTTTTGTACTTGAGGAAGGGCTGGAATACCGTTCCTTCAAGGAAACGGCAAATAAAACATTTTACCGCAGACTGTTAGAGTATGAGGATTGTTTAAAACAATACGGTATTATCTTTACTTCAGAAAGTGCATTTTCACTTAGTGAAAAACAAGTAAAACAAACAGTACAACGAAAACAGCAGGGCGATGGTAAAGGGACTATTTCTTTTACAACAGCAACCTTTGATAGAAGTGAAGAACCGGTAGAGCTTAGGAAAAAGCTGATTTTAGAAAAAGACTTAATGAATTTAAATATAAAATCACAAGCAGCGATAAGCATTGAAAAGAATAGTATCATAACACCCAGTGCTCTCGATTATGCAAGAGCACATCATATGCGGTTTATTAAAATGTGATGGAGGCGCAGGCAATTGGAACTTGGCAAGGTAATAGGGAGCGTTTGGGCTACCAAAAAAAACGAAAAATTAAATGGTAATAAACTACTGGTAGTACGGCTAGTGGATTCTTATGAGAAGCCAAGTAAGGAATTGGTAGTTGCCGCGGATATAGTAGGTGCAGGTGCAGGAGATCAGGTACTTATAGTACGGGGAAGCTCAGCAAGATATGCATTATCGGCTTCCGGTTCCCCAATAGATGCGGCAATCGTTGGTATTGTAGATTCTGTGGTGGTAGAAGAGTATGAATAAAAGTATCGGTGCACTAGAGTTTATCAGTATCAGCCGAGGAATGTATGTAGCAGATGCCATAGTGAAAAAGGCTGAAGTAGAAATTATATATTTTAGAACAATTTGTCCGGGCAAGTTTCTTATCATTGTGTCCGGGAATGAAGGTGAAGTAGATACTGCAATTGATTATGGAGTCAGTATTGGAGGCAAAACTTTATTCGGCAGTTTCAAAGTACATGCAGTATCACCAGCAATTATTGAAGGAATACGGGGAAAGTATGAACCTATAGAGAAATTAGATGCAGTTGGCATTGTAGAGACTAAGATGGTTTGTACCGGAATTAAAGCTTTAGATATTGTATTAAAATCAGCAGATGTTAAAATAATTCGAGTATATCTTGCTTTTACCATTGGCGGTAAAATGGTATTTGCCGTAACAGGTTCGGTAAGCAGTATTGAGCATGGGATATCTGGATGCAAACAGCTTTTAAGTGAAAGTGAGCAAGAAAATATAGCAATTATACCGTCTCCGAACAGAGATATCCTGGAGAATTTATTAAAGCGATAAGGAGGTGTTTTCATGAGTGTAAATGAGATTATTGTTTATATCATGGTCGTATTTGCGGTACTTGGTGCAATCGATCGAATTATTGGTAATAAATTCGGTCTTGGAGAAAAATTCGAAGAAGGTATTCTTGCTATTGGATCCTTAGCAATTTCAATGGTTGGTATTATCGCTCTTGCACCTGTATTGGCAAATATTTTGAAGCCGGTTATTGTTCCAGTATTTGGCTTTTTAGGCGCTGACCCGGCAATGTTCGCAGGAACAATATTAGCATGTGATATGGGTGGTGCGCCGCTTGCAGAGGCACTTGCAGAAACGAAAGAGGCGGGAATGTTTGGAGGTTTAATTGTTGGTTCCATGCTTGGACCTACAATTGTATTTACCATTCCAGTAGGCCTTGGAATTATACGTGATGAGGACAGAAGATATTTAGCAACAGGTGTTTTAGCAGGTGTGATAACAATTCCCATTGGTTCCTTTGTTGGTGGTTTAGTTGCAGGCTTCCCTATAATGATGGTAATACTTAATTTGATTCCTATTATTATTATAGCTATCTTAATCGCTCTGGGCCTATGGAAATTTCAAGATGGAATGATTAAAGGGTTTACAATCTTCGGTAAATTTGTGGTTGCAGTTATTACCTTTGGCTTAGCGGTAGGTATCGTAGAACAGCTAACTGGTATTGTACTAATAGAAGGTATGGCCCCAATTAGTGAAGGTTTTAAAATTGTTGCTGATATAAGTATCATTCTTGCTGGTGCGTTTCCATTGGTGTTAGTTATTACAAAAGTATTTCGTAAGCCATTAATGGCACTTGGTAAATTACTTGGAATGAATGATGTTGCGGCAGCAGGTTTGGTAGCTTCCCTTGCAAATAGTATCCCTATGTTTGGCATGATGAAGGATATGGATAACCGTGGCAAAATTTTAAACGTAGCTTTCGCAGTTTCTGCAGCCTTTGTATTTGGTGATCATCTTGGATTTACCGCCGGATTTAATTCCACAATGATTGTACCCATGATTATTGGTAAATTAGTTGCCGGTATTACTGCTTTGTTTGTAGCAATCTTCATTGCAAATAAGACATTGAAACATGAGGATGTAAAATAGATATACCGGTTAGAATAAACTTCTAAAACCTTTTGAAAAAACATTTTTTAATTCAATTGATAAGATAGAATGAAAGGAATAAGCCCATGGAAGTAAATCGTATGGAAATTGAGGCCATGATTCGTGAAATTGTAATGGAGAAGCTAAGCAATGGTACCACAGATTTATCTAGAAATAAGCTGAAAGAAGGTATCATTTCTGTCAAAGTCCCAACCATTCAGGTATCTGACAAGGATCTGATGAACACTGGTAAACCAGGGGACGTTGTCTATACAAAGGATTTATTTTCGCTGGAAGAGAGTCCAAGACTTGGTTGTGGCATTATGGAGATGAAAGAAACCACATTTGATTGGACTTTAAATTACGATGAAATCGATTATGTGATTGAAGGTACTTTAAATATTGTAATCAATGGAAAGTCAGTGACGGCCAATGCCGGTGAATTAATATTAATACCAAAGGGATCTTCCATTAAGTTTTCGGTTCAAAATTATGCAAGGTTCATCTATGTAACCTATCCGGCAGACTGGGCCAGTCAAGGGTAGGATAAGGTAAGCAGTTGAATAACAAGAACTAAAGATATTAATAGATGAGTATAACACCCCCTAAAGTTAATATATCTTTAAGGGGTGTTTGAAATATTTTAATAGGAGGTCATTCCATGGAAGGTAATTATGCCCATACAAACAACGATAAGGATACAAATAAAAAAGAATCCAGAACAGAATTTGTAAGTTTTAATGATAGTAGTTACGTCAATATTAATAATGCAAGCAAATACGGGGTGAAGAATAAACGAAAGTATGTAAGTGGTGATATTTCAAGATCCTCGGCAAATCATCGGTTTACTCCACTGGGAAAAGAAGATGAAAATGACAAACCGTAGTACATAGTTACTACGGTTTTTTATTAATTTTTTCATAAATAATATGTTCTTTATTATCGAAATGTGATAAAATAATTTGAAGAGTACCATGAGAGGAGCTGATGGCTTGGAGCAGGATAAACCCGCTGCTGATAAAGAAGCTTTAGTTTCCAGACATAATCGTGTGAAGCAAATAAAAATTACGATTATTGTATTAATAATAGTCTTCTTAATTCTCCCTACTATTCTATGTATTATAATGTTTTTTAAAATACAATCACTTCAAAAGCAAGTTGATATGTTAATGATAGAACGTTACGGAGCAACCTATGGTAAGTTATTTGAAAAAAATCATGAAAGTGTTGCACATGCAGCTGTTGTGAAATATAATAATTCTATCGGTAAAGATAATACATTAGATAAAAATAAGGAAAGTCAAATAGTCAATGCCAATAAAGAGAATGAAGCTGTTAATACGGAAACAAAGAAGCCGGATATAGAGAATTCTGAAAAACAGGTTCTCAATACCAATTTATCAGAGTCGGAGGATCTTTCTAACGAATCAGAGAGAAAAAGTGAAGAGTCATTAGAAAATGATCCAATTACTGAGAAGAAGACAGAAAAAGAAGATTTAAATTTATCAAAAGAAGGCTATATATTTGATAGCTCGAAAACAGTTTATTTAACCTTTGATGATGGACCTAGCAAGTATACTGCAGATATTTTAGATATGCTAGATACATATAATGTAAAGGCTACTTTTTTTGTTATCGGTAAAACAGACAAGCATTCCAGGGAGATGTATAAAAGAATTATAGACGAAGGACATTCTTTGGGAATGCATTCTTATTCCCATGTTTATGATGAGATATATAATTCTTTGGAAGATTTTGAGAAAGACTTTACAAAGCTTAGTGATTTGTTATATGATACTACTGGATACATTCCTTCTTTATATAGATTTCCAGGGGGAAGCGGGAACTCGGTGAGCAAGGTAGATATTCAGGAGCTGATCCGGTTTTTAAAGGAAAAGTCGATTATCTATTTTGACTGGAATGTGGTTAATGGTGATGCTACGGGAATAGATTATTCCCCAGAGGAACTCTATAGGAGCGTAATGGAGGGTGTCAAAATACATAATAGATCTATTGTTCTGATGCACGATACAGATACAAAAGAGAATACGATAAAATCCTTAGAATCCATTCTTAAGACTTTAACAGAACAAGACGTCAATATCTTACCGTTAACAGATGATGTAACTCCAATTAGACAAGTAAAGTAAAATCCATGAAATAAAATATAGTAAAAAAGTTAAAATACAATTAACACAGGAGGAAAAATTATGGGTTTTTTTAAAGATTTTAAGGAGGATTTATCACAGGCGGTAAATGAATTAATGCCGGAAGAGATGTTTGACGACAATCAAGTGGTTAATACTTTAGACGAAGAACCTGAACAAGGGGAGGATACTTTAGTAGTAGGAGAGGAAGCAGCAGCATCTGACGATTTAGTAAGTAATTTTGATGATAATGTGGATATGGATATTCTGGATGCCATTCTGACGGCGGATGAAGAAAGCGAGGCTTTAGAAAGCTTAAATGACTTGGAGGAGACTCCGGAATCTGACATGTTGGAAGTACAAAACGATATACAGCCTGAACCAATACCAGAAGAAGCAGCCATGGATGAATCAAGTGGAATGAATGATGCAGAGGGTACCGATGAAATAACAGTAATTACAAAGGGAACTGTAATTAACGGTAGTATTAATGCAGATGGTTCTTTAGATGTCATGGGTACCATAAGAGGCGATGTGGAATGTTTGGGGAAACTTTCTATTTATGGTACAGTATCCGGTAACTGTATGGCTCGCGAAGTATTTGTAGGTGCAAAACGCTTAGAAGGCAGCATTAGCAGTGAGGGTAGTGTTAAAATTGGACTTGGAACTGTAATTATAGGAGACGTTACAGCTTCTTCCGGTGTTATTGCCGGAGCAATAAAAGGTGAAATTGATATTAACGGACCCGTTATCATTGATTCTTCGGCTGTTGTTAAGGGCAATATTAAGGCACAATCCATACAAATTAATAATGGAGCCATTATTGACGGTTTCTGTTCATTGCCTTATGCATCAGTTGATATAGAAAATATATTTGAATAGTTTATAAGAGCAGGTTGAATTTTTCTTCCTGCGAAAGGAGCATAGTTATAAAGATGAACAGGTATAAGAGAGTATTACTTAAATTAAGTGGAGAGGCTCTTGCAGGGGACAAGAAAACCGGTTTTGATGAGGCAACTTGCATTAAAGTTGCAAATCAGGTGAAACAACTGGTAGACAGTGGTGTAGAGGTCGGAATTGTAATTGGCGGAGGAAACTTCTGGAGAGGAAGAACCAGTGAAACCATTGATCGGACAAAAGCAGATCAGATTGGTATGCTGGCCACTGTTATGAACTGTATTTATGTATCTGAAATATTTCGATATGTAGGAATGAATACACAGATTCTCACTCCATTTGAATGTGGAAGTATGACCAAACTATTTTCGAAAGATAGAGCTAATAAGTATTTTAAGAAAGGAAAGGTTGTATTCCTGGCTGGCGGTACCGGTCATCCTTATTTCTCAACTGATACTGGAGTAGTGCTTCGGGCAGTTGAATTAGATGCAGATATTATTCTAATGGCAAAGGCAGTAGATGGAGTTTATGATAGTGATCCAAGAAAGAATAAGGACGCTAAAAAGTTTGATGAAATTAGTATGCAGGAAGCATTAGACCGTAAACTGGCAGTAATGGATTTATCTGCCACTGTTTTATGTTTGGAGAATAAAATGCCAATGCTGGTATTTGCATTAGAAGAAGAAAACAGTATTGTAAATGCTGTCGGCAGCAAATTTAATGGAACTAAAGTAATAGTATAATATATAGGAGGCGAATATTATGGATTCAAGAATTGAAATTTACGAAAGCAAAATGAAGAAATCTTTAGAAAGCTTAAAGGAGGAGTATTCTACCATTCGGGCAGGAAGGGCAAATCCCCACTTGCTTGATAAATTAAGGGTAGATTATTATGGAACACCATCTCCAATTCAATCCGTTGCTAATATTTCCGTTCCTGAAGCAAGAATTATTCAGATCCAGCCTTGGGAAAGCAAGCTAATCAAAGATATTGAGAAAGCAATTATTGTTTCTGACCTTGGTTTAACACCTAGTAACGACGGTAAAGTAATTCGTTTAGTGTTCCCGGAGTTAACAGAAGAAAGAAGAAAAGAACTGGTTAAGGATATTAAGAAAAGAGCAGAAAATGCCAGAGTTGCTGTTCGTAATATTAGAAGAGATGCAAATGATACTATCAAGAAGCTAAATAAAAACAGCGAAATATCAGAAGATGAAATGAAGCAATTAGAAGAACAGGTTCAAAAGTTTACAGATAAGCACATAGCTGATATTGATAAACTAACCGAAGACAAATCAAAGGAAATCCTAACAGTATAAATATAAAAGAGATTAGGACGTGTTTTGCCTGTGCTGAGAGGCAGCAGCCCCTCAGTTATGTCAAAATGCGTCTTAGTTTAATCTCATCAGGTAAGTCTTTGCTTCTTAAAAGAGGATTAGAATTACCAGTTGGAAAAATTTGATCTACAGACAACGCTTTCCAACTGGCAAGTGGGAATATTCGCTTGAATAAATATTTTGGAGGTCTCCATGGGAGATATTATAAATCAGGACGGTATGAGGATACCGGAGCATGTAGCAATTGTATTAGATGGTAATGGCCGTTGGGCAAAACAAAAAAGAATGCCCCGGAATTATGGACATTCCGCAGGAAGTAAAAATGTGGAAAGAATTGCGGAAGAGGCATACAATATTGGAATAAAGTATTTAACTGTTTATGCATTTTCTACTGAAAATTGGAACAGACCAAAAGAAGAAGTAGATGCATTAATGAAATTATTAGGTAGTTATTTAAAAGACTGTTTAAAAACAAGTAGTAAAAACAACATGAAAGTTCGAATTATTGGTGATATATCAAGATTAGATGAAGAAATGCAAAATAGAATCAGAGAATTAGAAGAAGTATCGGCAAAGAATACAGGCTTAAACTTTCAAGTGGCTTTAAATTATGGCAGCAGGGACGAAATGATTCGTGGAATCAAGAATCTTGCCATAGATGTAAAAACTGGAAAGATTAACTTAGAAGATATAGATGAAACACTTTTTACTAATTATTTAGATACCAAAGGAATTCCGGATCCGGACTTACTTATACGTACAAGCGGCGAACAGCGCTTGTCTAACTTTTTATTATGGCAATTAGCTTATACAGAATTTTATTTTACAGATATTTTATGGCCGGACTTTAATAAAAAGGAATTAATGAAAGCTATGGAATACTATAATAGTAGAGATAGAAGGTTCGGCAAAATATAATAGGAGGATAAGTGGATGTTTTGGATAAGGCTTCGGAGTTCCGTTATTTTAATGTTAATTACTATAACTACCATTGTGTTGGGAGGAAATGTTTTATTCGGAACTGTTTTAGCAATTTCCCTCATTGGCATGATGGAATTATACCGTACCATTAAAATAAATAAATCCTTATTAGGTATTATAGGTTATCTTGCATGTATAGCTCTGGATTTTTTAATACTATATCAATATGAGCAGTATAACATGGTGTTATTTATTGCTTTTTTGCTTATTTTGTTATTAATCTACGTATTTACCTTTCCAAAATACAGCAGCGAACAAGTTTCAATTGTTTTCTTAGGCTTGTTTTATGTGGGAGTTATGCTTAGCTATTTATATAAGGTAAGAGTTATAGAAGATGGAGCTTATTTAGTGTGGCTGATTTTTATTGGTGCATGGGGATCGGATACCAGTGCATATTGTACCGGAATGTTAATCGGTAAACATAAAATTTTGCCTAAATTAAGTCCTAAAAAATCTTTGGAGGGCTGCATTGGCGGTGTAATAGGAGCAGCTTTATTGGGAATTTTATATGGAACAATTATTAAAAATCAAATAACAGGGATTACGAACCCGCAGTTTGCATTTGCAATTATATGCGGTGCTTCCAGCATAATTTCACAAATAGGAGACTTAGCAGCTTCTGCAATAAAAAGAAATCATGATATTAAAGACTATGGTAAATTAATCCCCGGTCATGGTGGAATATTAGACCGATTTGATAGTATAATATTTGTTGCACCCATTGTATATTCACTTGCAAAAATATTATAAAACAGGTATAAGTTAAAGGTATGGATTAGCTGATTATTATTATCAGCTTCAGCGTTTGTTCATATTAATTTAAAATACTCGTATTAGAATTGAGGAATGTTATGAAAAGTATATCCATCCTTGGGTCAACGGGTTCTATTGGAACACAGACACTGGAAGTAGTAAGAAATAATACGGATATTAAGGTTACTGCATTATCTGCAGGCCATAATATAGATTTATTAGAAAAACAAATAAGAGAATTTCATCCTGCTATAGTTTGCGTATGGGATGAGCAAAAAGGAAAAGAATTGGCACTGCGGGTAAAGGATTTATCTGTTTCTGTTGTTACCGGTTTGGAAGGTTTAATTGACTGTGCCACAGAAAAGCAGGCAGATATAGTAGTAACTGCAGTAGTAGGTATGATAGGTATTCTGCCCACCATAGAGGCAATTAAAGCACGTAAAGATATTGCTCTTGCCAACAAAGAAACATTAGTTACAGCAGGTCATATAATTACTCCCTTGGCGAAAGAATATGGGGTGAAGCTTTTTCCTGTTGACAGTGAACACTCTGCCATCTTTCAAGCACTTCACGGTGAAGGAGAGAATGAAGTCAGCAGGATTATACTAACTGCTTCCGGCGGCCCTTTCCGAGGCAAAAAACGAAAAGACCTGGAATGTATTCAGGTTGAAGATGCTCTAAAACATCCAAACTGGTCTATGGGACGTAAAATTACCATTGATTCTTCTACATTGGTTAATAAAGGTTTGGAAGTAATGGAGGCAAAATGGTTATTTGATGCTCCTTTGGATAAAATACAGGTAGTTATACAACCTCAAAGTGTTATACATTCGGCAGTGGAATTCATAGATGGGGGTATTATAGCTCAGCTTGGAACCCCGGATATGAAACTCCCTATTCAGTATGCTTTATATTATCCGGAAAGAAGAGTATTAAAAGGAGAGAGAATCGACTTCTTTAAATTAGGTCAGTTAACTTTTGAAGAGCCTGATTTTAAGACCTTTATCGGACTTAAATTGGCTTATGAAGCAGCGAGAGAAGGTGGAAGCGTACCAACGGTTTATAATGCTGCCAATGAATTAGCAGTAGCTAAGTTCTTAAACCGAGAAATTAAATATCTGGATATTGCAGATATAATCGGGGCTGCTGTTAAAAATCATAAAAAAGTAGAGAATCCATCTGTTGGTCAAATTCTGAATATTGAAAATGAAACATATGATTTTATAAATGAACTGACAAAAGATAATGGGAAGCCATTGAAAAATCTGTTATAAACCTTTAAGGAGGTCAGAATGAATATAATTTTACCAATACTAATATTTAGCGTTATTATTATTATACATGAATTAGGACACTTTTCCCTGGCAAAAGCCAATGGGATATATGTAAAAGAATTCTCACTGGGAATGGGACCAAGGATTATAAGCTTTGTTCGTATGTCTGCAGGTTATCGTCCAAAATTATTTTTATCACAACATGATTATGATACTATGGAAGAATGCAAGACTAATACAGTGTATTCCATTAAATTACTACCAATAGGTGGTTCTTGTATTATGCTAGGTGAAGATGAAATAGCAGATGATCACAGAGCCTTTAATAATAAGCCGGTTTGGGCAAGGATTTCTGTAATATTTGCAGGTCCTTTATTTAACTTTATTTTAGCATTTATTTTGTCTGTGGTTATTGTAAGCATTATTGGTTATGATCCGGCTTCGATTCAGTATGTTACAAAGGATTCTCCAGCGGAGCAGGCTGGACTTATGGTTGGAGATGTAATAACAGAATTTGGCGGTAAACATATTAATTTAGCAAGAGAAGTAGACACATATTTAGAGTTTCATCCACTAACGGGTAAAGATATAACTGTAAAATATAAAAGGGATGGGAAAAAGGGAGAGGCTGTTATAGCTCCTAGAAATAATTATATGCTTGGATTCGGATATACTCCAAATTCAACTGCAGCAGAGATTTCCGATGTATATGAAAATATGCCTTTGGCAAAAGCAGGTCTAAAAACTGGGGATGTAATTACCAGTGTTAATGGAGTGGAAATTGCAACCGGAGTTAAGCTATCTCAATATTTCTTTGAAAACCCTTTGACTTCTGAGGAAATTGCCATAACTTATGAAAGAGGTGGAAAGTCCTATACTGCCTCTGCCAAACCGGAATTAGCAGCTAATAGTTATAACATAGGCATATCGGTTAACCGTTATAGAGAAAAAACAGGAGTGCTGGGTATTCTTCGATACGGTGCTGCGGAAGTGAAATTCTGGATTACTTCCACAATTGAAGGTTTGGGACAGTTAATACGCGGCAAGGTAGGTGCGGAAGATTTAGCTGGTCCAGTTGGTATTGTTGATTTTATCGGCGAGACTTACAAAGCCACTAAAAGTGAGGGTATTCTTACTGTATTTTTAAGTATGGCCAACATTGGCATACTCCTAAGTGCTAATTTAGGTGTTATGAACTTATTACCTATTCCAGCCTTAGATGGAGGTAGATTGGTATTTTTATTTTTGGAAGTATTACGTGGAAAACCGATTAATCAGGAAAAAGAAGGTTTTGTCCATATGATCGGACTGGTCGCCTTATTAATTTTAATGGTATTTGTACTATTTAATGACTTAGGAAGAATATTTTAATATAGAAGGAAAACTATGAGAGATGAAACAAAAGTTATTCATATTGGTAATAAAGCAATAGGTGGAAAAAATCCTATTTTAATTCAATCCATGACAAATACAAAGACGGAAGATGTGAAAGCTACCGTGGCACAGATTCTTGAACTGGAGGCAGCAGGTTGTGATATTATCCGCTGTGCTGTTCCAACAAAGGAAGCGGCAGAAGCCTTCACGGAGATAAAGCGGCAGATTCATATTCCGTTAGTCGCGGATATTCATTTTGATTACCGCCTGGCTATTGCTGCTATAGAGCGTGGTGCAGATAAGATTCGAATCAATCCCGGTAATATTGGGTCTGCAGATAGAGTAAAAGCAGTAGTAGATGTGGCGAAGGAAAGAAATATTCCCATACGTGTAGGTGTAAACAGTGGTTCTTTGGAAAAAAACTTTCTGGAGAGATATCATGGAGTGACAGCGGAAGGAATTGTGGAAAGCGCATTGGATAAGGTTCATATCATCGAAGATTTAGGCTATGACAATCTGGTTATTAGTATTAAATCCTCAGATGTATCCATGTGTGTGAAAGCTCATGAACTGATAGCAAAACAATGCAATTATCCACTACATGTGGGAATAACAGAATCAGGAACGGTTTTATCCGGTAATATTAAATCAGCAGTGGGACTTGGGATAATCCTTTATCAGGGAATTGGTAATACAATCCGTGTATCCTTAACAGGCAACCCGGTAGAAGAAGTAAAATCTGCAAAACTAATCTTAAAAACCCTTGGTTTACGTAAAGGCGGAGTAGAGTTAGTTTCTTGTCCTACCTGTGGAAGAACACAGATTGACCTTATAAGTTTAGCCGGACAAGTGGAAAACATGATTCAGGATATTGATCTGGATGTTAAAGTTGCGGTTATGGGATGTGCAGTAAATGGTCCCGGTGAAGCAAAAGAGGCTGATATTGGTATTGCTGGCGGAAAAGGAGAAGGTCTTTTAATAAAAAAAGGCCAAATTATTCGAAAAGTTCCGGAAAGCCAGTTATTATCTGTACTTCGTGAAGAATTATTAAATATGCAGGCAGAAAAAAATTCTAAATAGAAAAGTAACGGTGTTTGTAAATATTGTTCCTTTGAAACATATATTCTTTGCGCGGATTTAGCTTTATCGAATTTGTGCAAAGAATCTCTTTTAGATAAACAAAATTATTACATTAACAGATAGAATTAGTTTTAGAAATGAGGCGGGGACATGAGTATGCTTTTTTTTGAGGTTTTTGATCAACTATCCAATCTACCAAAGAATTTAGAGGATGTTTTTAAAGAAGTTAAGGTAGAGAGGGTTGCTATATCAAAATCCAAATCAGAAATAAGAATATACATGGAAAGTGATCGGATCATTAGAAGAAATATTATAAAGAAAATGGAATATCAGCTGCAAAAGCAGCTGTTTTCTTCTACCTCTAATATGGTAGTTTTACATGAAAGTTATCTATTGTCCGCACAATACACACCGGAGAATTTATTTAACGTGTATAAGGATAGTCTCTTGGAGGAAGTTCGTGAAAGAAGTATATTAGAATATAATATTTTTGAATTATCGGAGATAAGATTTGAAGATAATAATCTGATTTTTCGTTGTGAAGATAATTTTTTAGTAAAAAAAGTCTCTGGAGATATTACATCCTATTTGACATCTCTGTATAAAGAACGTTTTCATACTGATATACGTGTGCGTTTTGAATATTACGAACCGGTAAAGGAAGAAGAAACAGACGAATACCAGTATGAATATGTTCAAAATCTTAAAAAGCAATCAGGAAAAGAAGATTCAAAAGGTGAACAGGCAAAAGCAGATGATGCGGCAGCGGATGCCTATGCCAGAGAATTGATGGAAAAAGAAAATGGATATAATGCTGAACTTGCCGTATCTAAAGAAAATTCCAATCAAGTGAAATACCGTGAATCAAAAAAGAATGAGGATATAGCTAAGAATCGTTCCAATAAATCAGATTTTCAAAACAAAAATGTTTATGATAAAGGCAGAACCAGTTACAAAAAGGCAGTAAATGATCCGGATATTATATATGGCAAAAGTTTCGAAGGTGATTCAATACCTATTTCCGAAATACAAGATGAAATTGGTGAAGTAGTAATTCGAGGTAAAATTATTAATGTTGAGTCAAGGGAATTAAGAAATGAAAAAACGATTATCATATTCTCCATAACAGATTTTACTGATTCTATACAGGGAAAAATATTTGTAAAGACAGAAGAAGCACCGGAATTATTAACTGCTGTCAAGCGGGGAAAATTTATTAAATTAAAAGGGATGGCTTTGCTGGATAAATATGACCGTGAGATTGCCCTTGGTTCTATTGTAGGTATTAAAACTATTTCTGACTTTACAACTACAAGACAGGACACCAGTGTGGAAAAACGTGTGGAATTGCATGCCCATACTATGATGAGTGACATGGATGCGGTTGTGGATGTTAAGGATTTGGTTAAGAGAGCATTTGCCTGGGGACATAAAGCTGTGGCAATTACAGATCATGGTGTAGTCCAGTCTTTTCCAGAAGCCAATCATGCACTAAGTAAAAAGGATTATCCAGAATCAGAATGGGACAGACTGAAAGAATTTAAAGTCATCTATGGTGTGGAAGCTTATTTGGTGGATGACTTAAAAGAAGTGGTAGTCAATGAAAAAGGTCAGAGTTTAGACGATTCTTATGTTGTATTTGATATTGAAACAACAGGATTTGGACCGGTAAAAGATAAAATTATAGAAATTGGTGCGGTAAAAGTAGTGGAAGGTAAAATTGTGGACCAATTCAGTACTTTTATTAATCCTGAAGTTCCCATTCCTTATGAGATTATAGATTTGACAGGCATTAATGATGAAATGGTTATGGATTATCCGACCATAGATATCATTCTTCCGCAGTTTCTTGAATTTTGCAAGGGTAGTGCACTAGTTGCTCATAACGCTTCCTTTGATGTAAGTTTTATCACGAAGAAATCAGAAGAACTGGGAATCAAAACTGACTATACGGTTATTGATACCGTTGGACTCGCCAGAATTTTATTGCCAGAATTGAATAGATACAAGTTAAATGTAGTTGCAAAGGCTTTGGACATTTCTTTGGAAAACCATCACCGTGCAGTGGATGATGCGGGAGCAACTGCAGAAATATTTGTAAAGTTTGTCGCTAAGTTAAGAGAACAAGGTGTGCAGTATATCAATGAAATTAATAAGCTTGGAAAATTATCAGCGGATGCTATAAAGAAAATGCCTACATATCATGCAATAATCTTAGCGCAAAATGACATAGGAAGAGTTAACTTATACAAATTAATTTCACAGTCACATATTGAATATTACAGTAAAAGACCCCGTATTCCAAAAAGTTTATTTTTAGAAAACAGAGAGGGTTTACTGATTGGTACTGCCTGTGAAGCCGGTGAATTGTATCAGGCGCTGCTTAGAGAACAGCCACCGGAAGAAATTACAAGGCTGGTAAATTTCTATGATTACTTGGAGATACAGCCACTGGGTAATAATGAATTTATGCTTCATAGTGATAAAATCAATATTAATTCCAGAGAAGAACTAATGGATATAAATCGTAAGATTGTAAGTCTTGGTGAAGAATTCAACAAGCCTGTAGTTGCAACTTGTGACGTTCATTTTATGGATCCGGAAGACGAAGTGTATCGTCGTATTATATTAGCTGGAAAGGGATTTAAGGACGCCGATAATCAAGCTCCTTTATATTTTAGAACAACGGAGGAGATGTTGGAGGAATTTACTTATTTGGGCAAGGAAAAGGCACTTGAAGTAGTAATTACCAATACCAATACAATTGCCGATATGATTGAAAAAATTTCTCCGGTACGTCCAGATAAATGTCCACCGGTAATTGAAGATTCGGATAAATCATTACGTGAAATCTGTTATAACAAAGCGCATTCAATGTATGGACCTAACCTGCCGAAACAAGTAGAACAACGTCTGGAGCATGAATTGCAGTCCATTATAAGTAATGGATTTGCCGTAATGTACATTATTGCACAAAAACTCGTATGGAAGTCCAATGAAGATGGTTATCTGGTAGGTTCCAGAGGTTCCGTTGGATCCTCTTTTGTTGCAACCATGGCTGGAATCACTGAGGTAAATCCTCTGGCAGCCCATTATTATTGCACTAATTGCTTTTATTCTGATTTTGAATCAGAGGAAGTAAGAGAATATGCGGGAAGTTCCGGATGTGATATGCCAGATAAAAGCTGCCCAGTCTGCGGACAATCTTTAAGTAAAGATGGACATGATATACCATTTGAAACTTTCCTTGGATTTAATGGAGATAAAGAACCAGATATCGACCTTAATTTCTCTGGTGAATATCAGAGTAAAGCTCATGATTATACCGAAGTTATTTTTGGGGAAGGACATACTTTTAGAGCCGGAACCATTGGTACTTTGGCGGATAAAACGGCTTACGGATATGTACTTAAGTATAATGAAGAGCGGGGAACTCATAAAAGAAGAGCGGAGATAGATAGAATTGCCTCCGGCTGTGTTGGTATTCGTAGAACTACAGGACAGCATCCCGGTGGAATTATTGTTTTACCTCATGGTGAAAAAATATATTCTTTTACACCGGTTCAAAGGCCTGCTAATGATATGACCACTAAAACCATAACCACTCATTTTGATTACCACTCTATTGATCATAATTTATTAAAGCTTGATATTCTTGGGCATGATGATCCTACCATGATTCGTATGTTAGAGGACTTAACAGGAGTGGATGCTAAAACAATCCGATTGGATGAAAAAAAAGTATTATCTTTATTTGATAACCTAAGTGCTTTGGGAATTAGACCGGAAGACATTGGTGGATGTGACCTGGGCTGCCTTGGTGTACCGGAATTTGGAACTGACTTCGTTATGCAGATGCTTCGGGATACAAAACCGAAAACTTTCTCAGATTTGGTTAGAATATCTGGTCTGTCCCATGGTACCGACGTATGGTTAAACAACGCTCAAACGTTAATATCAGAGGGAAAATGTACTCTTTCAACGGCTATCTGTACCCGTGATGATATTATGACCTATTTAATCAATAAAGGTGTGGACAGTGGACATTCCTTTAAAATAATGGAAAGTGTTCGTAAAGGTAAAGGTCTGACTCCTGAAATGGAAGAGGAAATGTTAGCTAATGATGTCCCTGATTGGTACATTTGGTCCTGTAAACGCATTAAATACATGTTCCCGAAAGCACATGCGGCTGCTTATGTTATGATGGCCTTTCGTATCGCCTACTTTAAGGTATATTATCCATTGGCATATTATGCGGCGTATTTTAGTATTCGTGCCTCTGCTTTTAACTATGAACTAATGTGCTTGGGAAGGGAGCGGTTAGAATACTACATGGCAGATTATAAGAGACGAAGCAATGAGCTGACGAAGAAAGAACAAGATGTATTAAAGGACATGAGAGTTGTTCAGGAAATGTATGCGAGAGGATTTGACTTCATGCCAATTGACATATATACAGCCAAAGCACACCATTTTCAAATCGTCGATGAGAAGAGGCTGATGCCTTCTTTAAGTACCATTGATGGATTGGGAGATAAGGCTGCAGACGCAGTAGTTGAGGCTGTGAATGATGGACCTTTTCTATCCAGAGATGATTTTAGGAGCAGATGTAAAGTAAGTTCTACAGTTGTAGATTTGATGGCGGACTTGGGATTGATGGGAGATTTACCAATATCCAATCAGATATCTTTGATGGACTTTTTGAAATAGTAATAACATTAGAGAGCTTGATTGCAAGTAATAGCAAATCGGAAAAGGTTTATTGCACATATTTGATGAATTATTTAAAAAAGTTTAAAAAATTCATCAAATAATGCTTGCAATCTTAGCTTTAATGTAGTAGAATATTCGTTGTCACAAGGCTCGTTGGTCAAGTGGTTAAGACGCCGCCCTCTCAAGGCGGAATCACGAGTTCAATTCTCGTACGAGCTGCTAATATTAATATAGTTATGAAATCTTATACATAAGCCACTTTAGAGTGATTAGAAAATCCTCTGAAGTGGCTTGTTTTTTTGAGAATATGAATTTTTCTAAGTTTTTTCTAAGTTTCTATGATTTTATATTATAATTCATTATACTATCTTTGATTTTTGCCTTACATTTTTAATTTTGAATATTTCAAAAGAGTGTTATGATTTATTCAGTGAACTATATACAATACTTGAATAAGTTTCGCTAACTTGTAATTCAACTTTTAAGTCTGATAAATCCTCTAAATCTATTAATAATTCAAATACAGGACTTAATCATTAGCTGTAATACTATTGCATTTTAACACATACCGTGATAGGATAAATATGGAAGCTTTTCCATGAACAACAGCTCAGCAACAGCAACAACCTATTCGTCTGTTCAGGGGAATACTGCTGAATATTAAAGTTCAGGGGGGTATTACGATGCAAAAAAAAATAGCCGTGTATTTTATGATACTTTTGGCTGCATTAACTTTAACGGCATGCTCAAGGTCCTATAATTCTGCTAACACATATATTAAAGAACAGGATTTTCAATATACATACATGAAAGATGCTTCTTTTCAAACCATAGCGGAAAGCAAAGAGGGATACTACTTCTTAAGTGGATTTTACCTCTATTATGCAGATAAATCAACAATGAAACCAGTAATTCTCTGCAATAAACCCAATTGTCTACATGAGAATGAAACGGACCCGGAAAAAATGATTTATTGTAATGCATTCTTTTACGGTGATGGTGGCGTAACTTATTTTGATGGTAATGTCTATGTATTAGATGAAATACTAGAAGGACTAGGTGCCCGTACTGCTATACTTAATAAACTTTCAAAGGATGGGACAAAGAGAAAAACGGTTGTTAAATTTAAATATCCTCCCAGATCAATGGCAATTCATCGGGGCAAAGTCTATGTGACATCTACAGTGTATAAAAGTGACGGAACGCCGGTCTATGGAATTAATGTATATGATTTAAATAAATCCTCCTCCCAAAAACCTGTCACAATATACGAAGGAGAACTTCCAGGTGGAAATATTCAGGATATTATCTGCTATGGTCAGAATCTATACTTTATGGAATACGCCCATAATACCAAGATAGTAACAACGAGGATAATGCGATATGATATTGAAACAAGAAAAACTTCCTGTATGTTTAAAGAAAAGGGAGATACATTTCCAGGTAACTTTGCTTTCCTAAATGATAGAATTCTTTTTTCTTATACGACACTAGATAAGGAAACAGGGGAAGTTCTTAACACAGAGGACTTGCAGTTTGCACTTGATGGAACGGATGGGAAAGAAAGCTTTGAGACAGAGCCTTATGACAAGATATATACGGATGGAAAATACATATATTTAGATGATTTAAAGTGGTCGGATTTTTCTAAGCCTAAAGAGGAGCAGTGTCTTAATGTAACCGATAAAAACGGCAAAGTTCTGGCTTCTGCAAAAACCGGTAATTATTCAAAACTTTCCCAGCTTATTCCTGGAAGCAAAGAACATCTTTTCCTTGAAAATACAACGGATACCATGTATCAAATATATTATGCAGAGAAAAAAGATTTTGAAAGTGGATTAATAAATTTTAAATTATTTTTTGAAATTGATAAGGAGAAAATGACTCCTGGAATAATTATTAAGCACTAAAGCGAGGGGAAAAATGGAATTAACAATAAATAATGTTTCAAAAACCTATAAAAAAGGTGGAAGGAAAGCACTTGACTCCTTTTCTCTTAACCTTACTCCCGGAGTTTATGGTTTGTTAGGGCCAAATGGGGCTGGGAAAAGTACATTAATGAATATCATTACAGATAACCTTAAGGCTGACGGGGGAAGCATTACTTTAAATGGAACAGATATATTGACAATGGGCAAGAATTTTAGGGATATTTTAGGTTATATGCCCCAACAACAGGGTTTATATGAAGACTTTACAGCAAAGCGCTTTTTATGGTATTTTGCGGCACTAAGAGGGCTGCCCAAAGAAAGAGCGAAGGAACGAATCGAATATGTTTTAGACCTTGTAAACTTAAAAGATGATGGGAATAAAAAGCTGGGAAGCTTTTCTGGAGGTATGAAGCAGCGTATTTTAATTGCTCAGGCATTACTTAACGATCCCAAAGTCTTAATCCTTGATGAGCCGACGGCAGGGCTTGATCCTAAGGAACGTGTCCGGATTCGTAATTTTATAAGTGAGATTTCTCTTGATAAAGTCGTGATTCTGGCTACTCATGTTGTTTCGGACGTTGAATATATTGCTAAAGAATTAATATTTATCAAGGAAGGCAGGTTACTTTTGCAGGGAACTCCCGCTGAAGTTATGGAGCAATATAGTGATAAGGTCTGGCAGCTCCATGTTAAGCCGGAAAGCTTATCAGAAATACAACAAAACTATCTGGTAAGTAATATTGTAGGCGAAAAAAGCGGCGAAATCTGTGTAAAGGTGGTTTCTGATATCTGCCCAGCCGAATTTAGAGGGGTTAGTGCTCCTACCACACTTGAAGATATATACCTCTATTTATTTCACGAAAACAAAGGTGAATGACATGAAACTGATTAAGTATGAATTCTATAAGCTATACCAGAAAAAAGTATTACTATTTATAGCCATAATTTTATTTGCTCTTAACTGGTTTTTGTTTTATAACGAACAAACAGATGTATTATATAAAAATACCAAGGAATACGCAGAACTTCAGTCTAAATATTCCAAGATGGACCCACAGCAGGCTCTTAATGAACTTATGATTCAAAGCAGTCACCTTTCTCTGGTTAGTATAATAGCGGGACAAAGAGAAAAGGGAATTGATGAGGCAATCATCAGAAACGATGTTCAATATGGTTTAGATGCCCTGCCTAAGCCTATTTCTTATGATGAGCTGATAACACGTTATGAAGGGTATCTTAATAACGCAGATATGCTTCAATCAATAAATGTAGCAAACCACTTTTTAATAAAACAGCTTCAATATATAATTTCCTATCCGGAATTTATTAATTCCATGGAAGAAAAAGCCGAGAGTATGCAAAGTATATCCGTCTTCAATAAGGATAATACCTTTGCTTACAGAAATATTATAAAAACCATATCTGATTTTAAGGACTTAAAAGGGATATCGCTGTCTTTAGGTCAGGCAGAAGGTGTGCTTGCTGTTTCCACTTTTAAGCTAACAGATTATTTTCTTATAACACTTATTATTTTAAGCGGTGTTTTTCTCTTTTCGGAGGAAAGGGAAAGCGGAATGTTAAATTTGGTTAGATCAACAAAAGAAGGAAGACTTGCACTGGCTTTATCCAAAATTGTGACCCTGATATCTGTAACTTTAGTATGTGCAATTTTATTCTATAGCGTTAATTTTTGTGTAGCAGAAAACATGTTTGGATTTGGGGACCCAGGGAGATTGATTCAGTCTATGGGCATTTTTCGGGATGCTCAAACGCCAATGACTTTATACGAGTATTTTACCTTCTTTTTTATTCTCAAACTATTGAGCCTGATACTTTTTGCTGTTATTTCAGGTTTGTTTTTCATCACCATTTCCAATACCAAAACAACTTATGTATGTATTGGTATTGTACTAACATTCAGTTTCCTGTTTTACCAATTTATTTATCCTTCTTCCTATATTAATGTATTAAAATATCTGAATATATTTGCTTTTTTGGACAGCTACAATCTTATTGCCAATTACACCAACCTTAACATCTTTGGATATCCCGTTTCAAGGGGAGTAACAACAATTGCTACAATGATAATTGCCGGGGTAATATGTTTAATTCTCTATTTGCTCAGCTTTACAAAGAATTTAAATCAATACATGTACTTAGACCTAAGTTTTTTTAAGAAAAAAAAGAAAATTGAATTAAAAAAAGGTTCTGCGAATCTTTTAACTCAAGAAATATATAAAAACCTTTTATCCAACAAAATCCTTTTTCTGTTTATACTGGCTTTGATCATTGGATTTAGCAATCTGAATTTAAAAGAGATGTATTTTGACTCTAAACAGATACTCTATCATTACTATGCAATGCAACTGGAAGGAGAGATTACGGATGAAAAAAATACATGGATGGAAAACGAACAGCAGCGATTTGATAATATACCAAACCAAGCGCAAAAATTAGCTGAGCAAATGAAAAATCATCAAATCAGTAAAGATGATTATGAGGTAGAATCCATGAAACTGTCCGAATTTGCGCAGCAGATTATAGGGTTCCAGCCGGCTAAAAAGCAATACGAATATCTGGTAAAGCTGGAAGAGGAACAAGGAATTCGGGGTCATTTTATAAGTACTATTTCTTCGGACTACTTGTTTAATAATTCAGCGAGAGATCTACTGACAGGATTAATCTATTCGGTTTTATTGATTTTAAGCCTGGGAAATATTTTCTGCTGTGAATATAACAAAGGTATGATAAATATTATCAGAAGTACAAGAAACGGCAGAGGACGTCTGTTTTTCTTTAAAAGTATGATAGCTTATGCAACTTCCTTTCTCCTAATGGTCATTTTGTATCTTCCTTTTTATATTACGTTAATATATAGATATAAACTTACAGATTGGAAAGCACCAATCCAGAGTATTCAGCAGTATGGTGGATTTAATATTAATTTAAATATGACCCAGTTTATCATAATTCTTCTTACGCTTCAGCTACTTACGGCTTTTGTAATGACAAGTATTATGAATCTCCTGTCTCAAATACTTAAAAAGCAGACGCTGACAATTTTATGCGGAATGATTGTCTTAACAGTTCCTTTTATTTTCAGCTTTATTTCAAAAGCTATTTTTCAAAAGGGTTCTTTGGTTGCTGGTTTTCAATTGTATGATATTTTTACAAAAGAAGATTCCGTCTTATTTGCTTTTATTTATTTTGTAGTGCTAATTTTACTGGGAGTTATTACAGAAGTTATTGCGTATTTAAAATTCTGCAAACGTGGTTTTTGTTAGAGAAGTTATAAGTTTTTCAACGTTTTAACTTTTATCTATTATAAGGGTTATACCACCTTTTTCTCTTTAATTTTAGCTACATAATAACTTGGAAACTTAATAATCCCCTGCACACTATTAAATATGTGCAGGGGATTATTAAGTTGATTTATTGGACTATATGGCAACCGAAGACATCCAAATATTGTCCATCTTCTACCGTAATATACTTTTCATCTTCAAAACTTTCAATTGTTAGAATAGAATCAAAATCATGTGAACTGTCGCTTCTTACCTGAACATAAGCAGTAGATTCATTTGTGCATTCAAATTTATATTCCCCGGCTTTTAGATGTACTCCTACTTTAAACATACCTTCTCTGGTGAGATCTAATTCTTTGGCTTCGTCAATGGATATAGCATACGCTCCGTCAAGGATTAAGTAATTTCCATCATTAACAGTTACAATTGTATTATAGGTAAAAGCTGAATTTGCAATTGCATCTTCTAAGGTTCCTCTGCTGGAAGATGCTATTTCCATGTAACCATTTAGAACATCATCAGCAGCAAAAACTACATATTCTCCAGCAGGAATCTTTGTACCAACTCTATAGATACCGTCATTATATATTTTTACTGATTCTTCTCCAGGCTCTGACTTAGATTCTTTTGCTGGTTCGACAGTAGGATCTGAGGAAGTTTTGGCTTCGCCTTTTTCGCTGCCTGTATTTTTAGCAGAATCCGATTCTTTATTATCACCGCTGCTTTGTTTGTTAGTTATTTGATTTGCAAGATCTGTGCTGTCTTTAGCCTTCTTTTTACCTAATACACCTATCAGGACCAAGAGTATCAGAATAATACCAATAATAATGAATTTTGTCTTACCTTCTTGTTTGCGATTGCAGCTTGGGCATACCTTTGCCTTTTTATCAATTTCATTTTGACAATATTTGCATTTTTTAGCATCTTCCATTTTTGCTCTCCTGAGTATATAACTATTCCATTATTTATCTCCTTTAGTAGAGATTATAAAATAAATATACCATAACCGGTTCCGGCCTTACCGCCATTTATAATGTATTCTGCAAATGCTTTCTGTAAAGAGGTGGTCTGGGGCCAGTCTTTTGGTGGCTTTTTATAATCAGTGCCAAATATTCTCCATGCATCATGGAATTCTTCTTCCGATTTTTCATATATATAAGAAAAATCATCTATGAAACTGCGGATGTTGGAGTGTTTGGGAAAAACCTCTTTATATGAAGGATAAAGAAGCCAGGAATCGCAAACTACTGGTATTGGTTGATTGTCAAATTCCTTGCCATAAAATTTTTTAGCCATATGATAAGATTCTAACCGTTCCTCTTTTGTAAAGGATCCACTGGAGGGAATATGTATCATAAGAACTTTATCACCGGATTTTATGGTTGTACCGTTTATGGTAACTGTATCAAAGGAAAAGGAAGCATATTCATATTGCAAACGGCCTAATGCAAAACGTGACATTTGGTAAAAACCTGGAAACCAGTCACGAACAAAGGTGCCCCATATACCGTATATATGGTAGCATTCCTTTAATTTATATCCAAGATCTTTTATGGAATCCCAATAAATATCCTCAGGTAATTCATTTTCTATGTATTTCTCTTTTAAAGGTTTGGCACATAATAGTAAAAGTAACATAGACACTGTATAGGAATGTTCTTTTAGTTCAGCAGAAAGCTTATCAATTTCTTCAAATGCTTTTTCGGAAGAAGTATGCATAAACAATTGAACAGCAGACTTCATGCTATTATTGTGCTGGGGATTATGTAATATTCGTTGTTGCAGTGCCAGATATACTTCTTGGGCTTCTTGGGGAAAGTGTATCTTAGTCATTAGTTCTGTTAAAAACAATTCATCGCTCATAATTTAACCACCTTTTTAAGTATTTGTTAACTCTTAATTTGTTTATTTAGTCTATTTTATCTTATATAAAACGCGATGGCAATATCTTATTATTTATTATTGCATATTAAAGCCTTTATAGATAAGCCCATTGACATCCTAATTGATTTAAACCATAATATATATCATTATAACAATAAAGAAGGCTAAAGATATGATATATATTTCAACTGCATTATATTGTGAGGCACAACCCTTTATACAGCACTATAATTTAAAAAAGGATATGACAGAAAGTAAATTTCAAATATTTCGAAATGACACGATCATATTAATCATTACTAAAACAGGAAGTATTAATGCAGCAATTGGAGTGACCTATCTATGTTCGAAACATATTCCTGAGCCATCTGATGTTTTTATTAACATAGGAATTTGTGCGGCGAAGAAAAAGGATATTTCCTTGGGAAATTTATTTCTATGTAATAAAATTATAGAACAGGTAACTGGAAGAAGTTATTATCCGGATATGCTTTTTGCTCATTCTTTTTTAGAAAGTGGTATTGTCAGCAGCCCTAACATTATAAATGATAAAAAAGAAAATGTAGAGGAAAAAGCAGGTGGGGATAATGAGTTTCTCATAGATATGGAAGCAGCAGGGGTTTATCAAGGAGCAAGTATCTTTTTTCAACCCCATCAGCTGATTTTCTTAAAAGTTGTATCTGATTATGGTACAGGAGAGAAGATAACACCTGAAAAAGTCACGGGATTAATGGAAGGGAATATAGAGAAGATAACATCCTGGGTAGATCAGATCCATAGAAATTATTTGGTTAATCCGGTTTCTTTTTTGCCGGAAGAAGAGGAGTGCATAAGCAAAGTTGTTACCAATTTACAATGTTCCGTATCTATGGAATATCAGCTGCGGCAAATATTACGTTACCATAAGCTTATTCATGGAAGCTTGTGTGACAGAATAAATCAATATATGGATAATTCTGATATGCCCTGTAAAACGAAAACAGAAGGGAAGATATATTTTGAAGAACTTAAGTCAAAACTTATATAATTCGCATTATTCCCACATTTATATAGAGAAAACGGCTTATAATCATCCGATTACACAAAGAGTACTTTCTCATTTTCCTAATTCCACATTGGTAGAAATTAACCATTATAAAGATGTTTTTTGTAGGAGTCATCAAAATTATATGCTGCAAAAACAAAGTCCAAGTCTGATTTTGGCTCAAAAACAGAAGAAGCTTTTATATGAGGGAGCACCAGTATGTCAGGACTTTGGAAATAAGCACTTTTATTACTCCTCCTCGGTAATGAACTGTGTATACGATTGTGAGTACTGTTATCTGCAGGGAATGTATCCATCAGCCAATCAGGTTATATTTGTGAACCTGGAAGATATTTTTAAAGAAGTGGAGCTGTTATTGAAAAAACATCCGGTTTATTTATGTGTTTCTTATGATACAGATTTATTGGCAATGGAAAATATTTTGGGATATGTGAAAGAATGGTCGGAATTTGCTTTAAAACATTCCGGCCTAACGATTGAAATAAGAACCAAAAGTGCTAATCATTCTCCACTTAACAGACTGGTTCCCAATGAAAACATAATATTTGCATGGACACTATCTCCCCAAGGGATAGCAGAACGCTTTGAACATAATACACCATCTTTAAACCAACGGTTAAGCTGCATTCAGGAAGCAATACAAAAAGGGTTTCCTGTAAGGTTGTGTTTTGATCCTATGTTATATATAGAAGATTGGAGAAATTTATATTCTGACATGATAGAAACGACATTCTCTGCAATTTCTGGAGATAAAATAAAAGATGCTAGTATTGGAGCTTTTCGTGTTTCTCATGATTATATGAAGCAAATGAGGAAACAAAGGCCGGATTCTCAGATTATCCAATATCCTTTTGAAAATGAGAATGGAGTTTTCCAGTATGGTAAAAAACTATCAAAAGAAATGATAGTTTTTGCTTATGAGAAGATAAGCAGGTTTATTCCGGAAGATAAAATATTCCTATGGGAAGCGTGAAGGAAAGATAGTTTCATATACTATTTAAGCGCCTTAAAACGGCATTATGTCTGGAAGGTTAAAAGAATTTTGCCAGCAATTTGTACTATGCATCAAGCTTACAGACTTTGAAAGGAGCATATTATAAAATGAAAGCAGCTATTATTACCGGAGCCTCCTCCGGAATAGGTTTGGAAATCAGTAAGGTTCTGGTCAAAAATGAATATAAAGTTTTCGGTCTTGGTAGAGATTTTTCAGGAACAAATTATCAGGCAGAACATTTTATTCCGATTAATTGTGATGTGAGAAATATCTCTGATTTGTGCAATATAATTCAACAAATTCGTAAGGAAGAGGAAGTTCATATTTTAGTGAATAATGCTGGTGTTGGTTATTTTGGGCCTCATGAAGAACAAAGCACAAAAAAGATTCAGGAGATGGTTGTTGTTAATCTGGAAGTACCTATGATTCTGTCCCAGATATTACTACGAGATTTAAAAAAGAATTCGGGTTTCATTATAAATATTTCTTCTATTACTGCTAAAAAGTCTAATGCCCATGGATGCGCTTATGGTGCGACGAAAGCGGGGCTTACTAGTTTTTCTCAAAGCTTATTTGATGAAGTTAGAAAATATGGAGTAAAAGTAGTAGTGATTCATCCAGATATGACTAAATCGAATTTTTACCGGAATGCTGATTTTTATCAAGGTGAGAAGGAAGATACTTATCTTTTGGCAAACGAGGTGGCTGAAACTGTTGATATGATATTAAATCAAAGAGAAGGGGCGGTTATATCTGAAATAACATTACAACCCCAGAGACATCAAATTTCAAGAAAAAAATAGAGAGATAATATTCTTATAATAAGTTTAGTAAATGATTAATAAATGATTTTAAGAATAAAAACTAAACGTTTTTCAAAAATGTTGTCAAATTTAAAACTAATTCTAAGAAATATTTATTTTTTAAAAGAAAATCATGAAAAAAGGTAGAAAATAGTTGACATATACAATTTGTTAGTAGTATAATGATGATAGTTTAATAAATAAGAATTAAAAACAGCCTAAAAAATAACTAAATGTTAGCTAAACATTATAAGAAATAATCACAAAGAATTCATTTCTGAAACATTAAAAAACAATTTAATTACTTATATTACAGCGGTATTTTAATAAAATTAAGTGAATTACTTAACTAAATGTTAATAAACTCCCTCATGTAGAAAACTGTTTATCTTACTTGGCCCAATATTTAAACCTATATAAATAATTCCCCGCTTCATACCACTGAATGCGGGGAATTTAATCTATTTTTTCATAATTATTTATTCCTGTCCATTCTTTCGTACTTTCACGAACAACAATTGTTCCGCCTACAAAAATTTTAATGTTTTGAAAAGTTGGATCTTCAATGGTAGTATGAAGTTGTCTCAAAGCCATAGAACCAATTAATTTTTTAGGAACAGCAATAGTAGTGAGAGTAGGAGAGTTTATTGCAGAAAAGGGTATATCATCGAATCCAATTATAGAAATATCTTCGGGTATTTTATAATTATATTCTTTTAAGGCTTTCATTGCTCCAATAGCAATAGCATCACTGTCTGCAAAGGCACAACTTGGTAGTGAAGTAGAGTGCTCTAAATATTCTTTCATACTTTGATACGCTCCCAGTAAAGTAGGGGTTAATAATAATTCATTCACCGGTTCATAAGTTAAATTACATTTTTCGCATGCTGCTAAAAAACAATTCTTACGCTCTTCGGAATTTGGAGTAATTTTATTACTTCTAAAATATGCAATTGTTTTATGACCTAAATTGGCAAGATGATATAGAGCTTTATAAACCATTTCGTTATTATTTAGTGCGATACAATTACATTCCATATGGGGCATTTTATTATCAATTACTATATAAGGGATGGGGATTTTATCTAGCAACGGATATGTATGAAAATCCAGTTCTGTACCTAAAAGAATCAATCCCTGGTATAAAGTAAAATCAATACTTTGTAATGTTTCTTCCAGACAATTTTCTGAAGTTAAAATACTCAGGCTATATCCAAAGTTTCGGCAATCGTTTTCGATGGAATCCAAAACAGTTGCAGTAAATTCGAAATTTTCTTCATTCATTAAATCCTGTTCTATATATTTTATAAATAATATATTCTTAGGTGTACTTTTGGTCCTTTTAGGGATGGCATAATTATATTCCTCAAGAACCGCATTCACATGTCTTCGAGTTTCTTCGCCAACACCTTTTTTGTTGTTTAATACAAGAGAGACTGTAGCAGGGGAAACACCAGCAATTTTGGCTAATTCCTTTATATTCAAATTTTATTCAACCCTTTCATACTATTTGGTAGTACATCAATCTACTCAAGTACAATTATATGTTAAAATGAAATGTTTTACTAGATAAAAATTAAAATTTGTTTTACTAAAAAATTCACGATTATTCCATAGAAATAGTGCAAAATATTAATTTGATACGCATAAAATTATATTATAAATAATAAAAAAGGCTGTTACCATATTGTCATTTTGATTTTAACAATCTCGAATTACCTGGAGAATGATGTTTATTCAATGACAAATTGATTTGTAACAGCCTTTTATTGTTTTCATTATTCAACTTATTGCAGTATAGGGATGAAAGGATACATCCAAACTAATTTATACTTATAGAACTTAAGCTTCCTCTTCTTCAGTTTCTTCCGGTTCCTGTACTCGGGCATCATTAATTGAGAGCAGCAGTTGATCAGTTCCGCTGGCTATGGTTAATCCTTTAGGTAACGTAAGATCACTTAATTTGATTGTACTGCCTGAAGCAAGATTAGATACGTCAACTTCTATATCGTCAGGAATATCCTGAGGTAATCCAGTTACTAAAACAACGTCTAATTGTCTGTTTAATATCAATCTTTTTGCTTCTATTAATTCCTGACCCGTAATTTTAATAGGTACTTGAGCTTTTATTTCTTCGGAAAGAGAAACTTGCTGAAAATCTATATGAATAATCTCGTAATACAACGGGGAAGTTTGAAATCCCTTTACCATAACATTATATTCTTTACCATCTGAACTATTCAGTTTTATAATGGCGTTTCTTCCGAATTTGTTTAAACATTGTCTAAATTCATCTTTTTTAACGGCAACCGGTATGGACTCCATACCTTTACCGGATATAATACCAGGGATAAACCCGCTATTTCTTAACTGTTTATTCTTACCTTTCTTAATTTCAGATCTTGTTTCTACTTCCATTATCGGTGTTTCTTGCATAATTATTAACCTCCTTAATTGTAAATAATTTTTACTATTAAAGGCCATATAAAACAGAAAATTTATTGGCACTTTCCTAGTAAAAAATAAAAACTTAACTATAATTATATATGTTATTAGAAAAAAGTCAAGGAAGCGATATAATTATCGTAAAATAATAAAATTCGGATAAAATTAATCAAAATAAAATATTGAAATATAATTAAAAACTGAAAAATAAAAATACATATTCACATTTGAAAATATAATTATGGTTACCTAAACATCCCCTCTTAGATTAAGGAAAGTATTATAAATGTCCAATATTCCATAACCCCATTCACGATTGGGATAGACAATATTAGGGTCTCTCCTTGCACCGCGTATCAATAGATTTTTGATATCTACGCTATCCATAAGTATATGGTTTCTGCGTACTACGCCCCATTCCAACAGCATAGCAGCGATACCGGCTGTATGAGCAGCGGCAACGCTGGTTCCCGAAAAGGTCGTATATTGATTGTTTAGTGCAGGACCAATTAAATTAACTCCCGGTGATGCAAAATTGGGATTTATGACGTTGGTTCTTGTATAACCTCTGCTCGCCTGTAAGAACAAGCTCTGATTGACAATATTATATGCCGTAACTACGATAGGTACTACAGAATTACCCGGAGAAGTCAGTGTGTATTCAGGATTTGCTTCTGGAAAATAGGTATCACTGGTTAAAAAATCGTGCAAAGGCATCCATATATGAAAACGTTTTTCCAGCGGACCTGAGGCATAGACTCGAAATCGCCAAATTCCTTCGGCAGGTCTCCTAAATCTTAATAAAATAAGTTCATCACCTGTTTGGGCTTCTACCAGTTGGTAATCTATCAAAATAACTGTTTCTTCAAAAATGAAACGAATTTCTCTTGATTCACCGAATCTGGCAGGAATTCGGGGGATATATTCTCCGGAAGGTGATAAAATATCTAAAGAATAAGTATTTGGAGCATCACCCCAAAGCTCCATTGAAAATCCGTATTCGTTTGCTCCGACCCGCAGCTCTACGGTATCATAGTCCTCGTTGTCGGGTATAGTACCTAAGTAGTGTAATCTGGAGGTTCCTTCATTTCCAGCGGCAATACTTACTGATATCCCTCCGTGATCGGCTACCCTTGATACAGAACTGCTTAAAGCACCTCGTTCGTCGTGTGCTCCCTGAGAAGTTCCAAGTCCAATTACAATAGACATTGGTCTGCGCAAGCTTTCTGCGATTCCACTTAAATATTTCAATCCAAGTAAAATATCCGTTTCTTGATAACAATGGGCTTCCGGAGGAATTGAAAAGAATTCTTTCAGATTGTTTTTTGCAGGCTTTAATTTAACAACAACTAACTCCGATTCAGGAACAACTCCACTGAAATTATTGGCCTCATCCGGATTACCTACCACAATACCTGACAGGAAGGTTCCGTGACCATCTTCATCAACACTTGGAACAATAGATAAGGGATTTTCACTGGCTAAAGCTTCATTAATTTGCTCTCGGGTATATTCTGTCCCATAAAAAAAACCTTCCGGTGTATTATCAGTGATGATAGTTTGGTCCCAGATAGAGATAATCTTTGAGGTTCCATCAGCATTTACAAAAGCACTATGAGTATAATCGATTCCGGTATCGATAATGCCGACTAAAACACCCTGGCCTCTTAAATCTAATGTAGGAATATTACGTACTCTTCTAACACCGGAGGCTTCTAAGCTTGGCATGTCTAAAAGTCCAAAACAAGAAGGAATAGCGCCATAACCATATATTTGAAGAAAATTACTTGGTAATTCGGCAATCGGGTAATATACAGCGGCATGGGTGATATTAATTATGGTGTAACATAAATTTGGATTAGCCTGTAGTTCACCTATATATCTTCCATATTCTATTAGTAAATCAAAATAGTCTTCACTATATATTCTTTCTCTACATTCTAAATCCAAGTTACTCCCCCCATTTTAATACTTGTTATTAAATATATGAGATTAACATTACTTTATTCTATGCCTATTGCAATTTTATTGACAAATATTTAAATAATATTTATAATGAGTTACTAGTGAACTCTCTTATTATAGAAGAAACAAGAGAGAAAACATTGATGTGCGTAGGAGGCAAACATAGTGAAATTATATGGAGTAAATGAACTTAGGAAAATGTTCTTAGATTTCTTTGAAAGTAAAGAGCATTTAAAATTAAACAGTTTTTCTCTTGTTCCACAAAATGACAAGAGTTTATTATTAATTAATTCCGGTATGGCACCCTTAAAACCATACTTTACAGGACAAGAAATTCCCCCAAGAAAAAGAGTTACTACTTGTCAAAAATGTATACGTACCGGTGATATAGAGAATGTTGGTAAGACGGCGAGACACGGTACTTTTTTTGAAATGCTTGGTAATTTTTCCTTTGGTGATTATTTTAAGCATGAAGCAATTGCTTGGTCATGGGAGTTTTTAACGGAAGTAGTTGGATTAGAAGTTGATAGAATATATCCTTCTATATACGTAGATGATGATGAGGCATTTGATATATGGAATAAAGAAATTGGTGTTCCGGCAGAAAAAATCTTCCGTTTTGGTAAGGCTGATAACTTCTGGGAACATGGTGCAGGACCTTGCGGACCATGTTCAGAAATCTATTATGACCGCGGTGAAAAATATGGTTGTGGAAAACCAGATTGTACCGTGGGCTGCGAATGTGATCGTTATATAGAAGTTTGGAATAATGTATTTACACAGTTTGAGAATGATGGAAATGGTAACTATACAGAATTATCTCAGAAAAATATTGATACCGGTATGGGGCTGGAAAGACTTGCTGTTATAGTTCAGGATGTTGATTCAATATTTGATGTAGATACCATTAAAGCCCTTCGTGAAAGAGTATGCCAGGTTGCAGGAGTTACTTACAAGCAAGATCCTAAAGTTGATGTATCCATACGTTTAATAACTGACCATATACGTTCGGTTACATTTATGATTTCAGACGGAATTATTCCTTCCAATGAAGGAAGAGGTTATGTTCTTCGCAGATTACTTAGAAGAGCGGCTCGTCATGGACGTCTTCTTGGAATTAAAGACCGTTTCTTAGCTACCTTAAGTACAACGGTTATTGAAAACTCTAAAGATGGATATCCGGAATTAGAAGAGAAGAAAGATTATATTCTTAAACTATTAACTATAGAGGAAGACAATTTCTATAAAACAATCGATCAGGGCTTAAGTATACTTTCAGAATTAGAAGAAAACCTGGTGAAAACAGGTCAAAAAACTTTATCCGGTGAAGATGCGTTTAAATTATACGACACTTATGGCTTCCCAATTGACCTGACCAAAGAAATTCTGGAAGAGAAGGGCTTTGCCATTGATGAAGAAGGCTTTAAAGAAGCCATGAACGTACAGAGAGAAACTGCAAGAAGTGCACGTGCCGTAACTAATTATATGGGTGCTGATGAAACGGTTTACCAGCAGTTAGATCCAAGTTTAACCAGTGCTTTTGTTGGATATGATAAGTTCAAACATACATCTAAAATTACTGCTTTAACTACAGAAAATGATATTGTTAATGAGTTGATTGCAGGTCAAAGTGGCACAATAATAGTTGAGGAGACTCCTTTCTATGCAACCAGCGGTGGACAGGTTGCAGATATTGGGGCTATTACAACCGCTGATGCAGAATTTGAAGTAGAAGATGTTATTAAATTACAAGGCGGTAAAATTGGACATGTGGGTAAAGTAACAAAAGGAATATTTAAAGTTGCGGAACCCGTTGATTTAGCAATTGATATGGATAACAGATTATCAACTGGAAAGAACCACAGCGCTACTCATCTTTTACAAAAAGCCCTTAGAGTTGTATTAGGTTCTCATGTAGAACAGGCTGGATCTTATGTATCCGGTGATAGACTGCGTTTTGACTTTACACATTTCTCGGCATTAACCAAAGAGGAGATTGAGAAAGTAGAAACAGTCGTTAATGAAGAGATTGCGGCCGGTTTAACGGTTCGTACTGAGATTATGTCCATGGAGGAAGCTAAGAAAACAGGTGCTATGGCTTTATTTGGTGAGAAATACAGCGATAATGTCCGTGTAGTAACCATGGGTGATTTTAGTAAGGAACTTTGCGGTGGGACACATGTAAGCAACACTTCAAGTATTACTGTATTTAAGATACTTTCCGAAACTGGTGTGGCAGCAGGCGTTAGAAGAATTGAAGCTTTAACCGGAAAAGGTGTATTCGCTTATTATAAAGAGATTGAAGAAGAACTAAATCAAGCTGCAAAAGTTGCCAAAGCAGAACCTGCTATGCTTTCTAAAAAAATCGAGACTTTACATGAAGAAATTAAAGCTCTTCAAGCAGAGAATGAGAAGCTAAAGAATAAATTAGCAAAAGATGCTTTAGGCGATGTTATGGATCAGGTAATGGAAGTGAAAGGCGTGAAATTATTAGCAGCTAAAGTTCCTGATGTAGACATGAACGGATTACGTAATCTGGGGGATCAACTCAAGGATAAGATGGGTGAAGGCGTTATTGTACTTGTTTCTGTTATGGAGGGTAAAGTAAATTTAATTACTATGGCTACCGACGAAGCAATGAAGAAAGGCGCTCATGCTGGAAATTTAATTAAAGAACTTGCTGTATTAGTTGGTGGCGGTGGTGGTGGCCGTCCGAACATGGCACAGGCAGGCGGAAAAAATCCTAACGGTGTTGATGAATTAATAGCAAAGGCTAGTTCCATATTAGAAGGACAAATTAAATAAAGGTTGAAGTCAATACCTTTTTGAAAAATTATTTAAATATAAGTATAATTTTTGGCTTTATTTCTTATCATAATAATATATAGTAACAATCGTTGCAAATGTAATACATTCATAATATACAAAAATGGAAAAAGCTATTGACAAAAAGGATAACCAATAATATAATCTTAATAGTGCTATTCAAATTATACCCAAACAGTTGTATAGGCACAATACACAACTGGAGGGAGGTTAGGTGTGAGACTATGTCAAATGTTATTGTAAAAGATAATGAGACTTTAGATAGTGCTCTACGTCGATTCAAGAGAAACTGTGCAAAGGCAGGCATTCAGCAAGAAATCCGTAAAAGAGAGCATTATGAAAAGCCAAGCGTAAGACGTAAGAAAAAGTCTGAGGCTGCTCGTAAACGTAAATTCAAATAAGAATAAAGTCTACAAAAGTAAACTTTTAAACCCTTAGGTCATTCAAGAGAATGGTTTAGGGGTTTGATTTCGTTTTGGAATAGAATTTTAAGAAATATAAATACAGTGCATAAAAGGAGAATCGTTAAAGCCCCGTGTCAATAAGGATGTTTTCAGTTTTTAAGATTTGCCGTAGGATATCAAGTCCTACGGCTTTTCTCTTGTCTTAAACCTTGCCCACAAAGTTGAAATAGACATCAACCTGTTGGGTATAGTTTTTCTTCTTCCAGCGTTCGGAACGTTCATGCACCACGATCTTCTCAATAAACTCCCGCACGATTTCAGGTGTCACCTTCTGAATATCGGTGTACCACCCCACGCTTTGCCGCCGCCATCTTCACCGCCTTGATTTTCTTGCTGGTATCTCTGGCGTGCCACTCGTTGAACAGGTCACGGATGGCAAGACTTTCGTCCACCCCCTTGTCCGTGTCCACAGAATCATTGATGGCAATATACCGCACTCCGTAGTCAGGGAACTTTTCCTCGATGAGATAGCCCATGACAAGGCGGTTTCTGCCAAGCCTTGAATGATCCTTGACGATGATGGTGGATACGTTCCCGGCTTCCACCTCCGCCATCATTTCACTGTAGCCGGGGCGGTCAAAGCTAACACCTGAATATCCATCGTCCGCCCATACCTTTGGGTTGGGAAAGCCGTTCTTTTCTGCGTATTCCCTCAATATCTGCTTTTGGTGCTGGATACTGCCGGACTCGCCCGCAAGCTCATCCTCCTGACTTAAACGGCAGTAGAGAGCCGTGACTTTCTCGTTTTGCTGTAACAATGTTTTTACTCCTTTCTTCCTTACAGCCAAAACGATTCCGAATAAATTGTATGAATCCATTTTACCCGGAATCGCTCTGCGCGTCCAGACAAAATTGACTCTCTATGCCGTTTCTATCTCTTTTTCAATTAAACGGGCTACCTTGTCCGCAGCGGTCATTTCGCTCTGCTCCTTGTAGTGTGCAGTCACAAGGTAAATCGCCCCGCCGATTTCAAATTTACGCTTCTCTTTGTCGCCTTCGGTAATCGTGATGTTCGATTGTCCAAGGCTTTTCATGTGCCCCCTCCCTTCAAAACAGGATTAAATTGTTTGGTATATTTTAAGTCCCTATGGGCGCTTCTTTCGATTTCATGGTTTACAGGTTACTGCTTGCCGTGCCGCAGGCATAGTTGCCGTCCCGCAAAATATCGTTGATGGTCTGGTTGCTCTGCTTCATAAATTCCACGCCCATTTGTCCTGCCTGCTCCGCCATACGGGTAAAGTCTTCCACGCTGAGTTGTCCTGTCAGGTACATCAGCACCTTGAGCAGCAGGAAGTATCCGGCAGCGGATGCCTTGCCGCTTTTACGCTGGGTGTTCTCGAATCTTTTCAATGTTTCCTCCAGTTGCCTGGCCACCAAACGCTGAATGTCAGCCGGGTGGTAAATCGCCATCAGTTCCTGACGGATGATGCTGGCAATCAGGTCGATATGCTGGGCGTTGCTGTTGACGGACAGCCCCTCCTCGATAAAGCGGCGGAGCTGCTCGGCAACGGTGATCTGGTTGAAGGCGGCCAGCCGCTTTATTGAATCAGCGGTGGTATCGGTTACCTTCACATTGAGTTGAACGGTGGTATAGGGTTTCATTTTGCACCTCCTTTCGGGGGAAAATATAAAGCCTGACAGAACCGACACGGCAGGCGTCGATTTTATCAGGCTTTGCTTCTATTCGTTATTCTTCTTTTGGTACGGCCTTCTCTGCCGTAAATTTATGGTAACAGGTCCGGTGAGGTTTGTCAAGCTGGGGCGTGAATGTCAAAACCTTAAATGTGGTCTGCTGAATTGGTATATTTCTTGTGCATACAAATTCTGCCCACAAAATATATTTATTGGCGGGTAATATCCATATGAATGTTATAGTATTAAAAAAACCTATTTCTTTTCACGCTTCTTCCATAAAAAACGAGCGAATAAAAAAGTAAGAACAGTAACCACTATATATGCCATGTATAACAGATAAGTAAGTTCTAATCCCCAAGGAAATGAACCTTCTGGATGCCCCAAAGCATAGAATATAAACCCGATAGCTCCAATCACAAGCAAGCAACCTGTACATAGAAGAAGATTTGTTATTGTTCTATATCTTCTCACTCTATCTCTCCAATCTTGAAATGTTTTTTGTACCATAATAAACACTAATGATTTTGTCTATTTAATATCACAATACTGAAACCAACGCTTAGTAATAGGACACCAAGAAAGCAAGCCAATGATACAGCCCAGTTAATATCCGGCGAAATAATCCCATACACTTCCGGATTTGGGACGAAACGGTATGTTAATGCGCTATCTATCATGGATGCATTTCCTAAAGGGTGAAGATAATTCAAAACCCATTCGCTTATAGAGTTTGATGTAACGCTAATCGTTCCTGAATTTTTTAGAATAATAACTCCCGAAAATACGAGAAGCGAAACAATGGGAATAATTATGTTACTTCTAAATATTATGACAATCAATAAGATTGGCAAAAAGGCAAGAGTAAAAGTAATGCTGTTCACAAACAGATGGAGGATTACGTTTTCTAACAATTTTATTGAATTGCCCTCACCAAATAGAATGAAGCAAATGCCAAATATAATTGCTACTGCAATAGTTAATAATAATGTTAAAGCTTGCAAAATCATTATTTTTGCAAATACAAATTTTGCTGGTGGGACAGGTGCGGTAACAATGTGGTTAATGGTATCATTCTTGTACTCATCACTTACAATATAAATACCAATAAGGCTTATGATTAGCGGATGAAGAACAGAAGATATCGTTGTGAACGCCCTGCGGTACAACCCCAAAAATTGTGGTTGGGGCATACCGTCATTTATTGTCGTCAAGATAATAACCACATCAATTACAAAAGCGGCAACAATGAGCGCAAGAATTTTTTTCCGTTTCAGCTTGATGATTTCTGCAATAAACAAATTATGCAATGCCCGCACCCCCTGTTATTTTCTTGAAATAATCTTCTAAACTATCGGTTCTGGTTTGGATACCTGATACTGCAATGTCGTTGAGCGCAAAGACCCTATTTATTTCAGCTATATCCACATCAAAGGAATAAATGCGGATATACTGATTATCTTCAACTGAATAATTGGTTAATCCAAATTTTTGTTCCAATATGTTGCTTGCTTTCGCTATTTGTGATACCTGAAACAGAAGGTATTTTCGATTTTTCTTTTCTAAGTCTGAAAAGCTGGATTCTTCTAAAAGAGTACCATGATGAATAACTCCAATATCATCTGCAAGCAGTGCAATTTCAGACAAAATATGACTGGAAATCAGAATGGTTTTTCCTTGTATTGTGCTCATTTCTTTTATCAGTTTCCGCATTTCAGCAATGCCGATTGCATCAAGTCCATTGGTAGGTTCATCAAGGAACAGCAATTCCGGTTCATGCATAATAGCATTGGCAATGGCAAGACGTTGTTTCATTCCAAGGGAATACTGTGAAAAGGTTTTATTATCATTAAAGGGAAGTCCCGTAGTCCCTAATGCCTTTTTTATTGCGTCTTTCCTTGTAACACCTCGTAATTTCGCCATGACTCGTAAATTCTCAGTTCCGGTAAGATTGGGGTAAAAGGCAGGGGCTTCAATCATACATCCAATCCGGGAATAGATATCCCTTTCGCCCTTACGGAACATTTTATCGAAAATAACTATTTCTCCAGATGTTTTCTCTGTAAGCCCCATAAGCATTTTCATAATTGTTGTTTTTCCCGCACCGTTTCTACCCAATAAGCCGTAAATTTTTCCTGCACTCACATGTAGATTGACTTTGTTGACTGCTATTTGCTTGTCATATCGTTTTGTGAGCTGCTTTGTCTGAATTGCATAACCACTCATTTGCTAACCTCCTTTTCCTATTATTCTAAAGCACGAACCTTGCCAAAACCTTACTGCAACCTTGCGTTTTTCTTGTTTTAATCATTAAAAGGGAGATACACATGAAAAGCAGTGTTAATCAATGGAACACTTTCAACAGCTATCTTTCCCTTATGGGCTTTTACAAGCTCTTGTACGATTGATAGTCCTAAGCCGCTGCCTTTCGTATTGCGTGCTTCGTCATATTTATAAAGCCTGTCAAAAATATAAGGGAGACTACTTGTGGGGATGCCTTTTCCATTATCAATAATAGATATAATTGCCTCATTTTTATCCTTTACAATGCGAATTTCAATTACAGTTCCACCGCTATGCAGAATGGCATTATGTATCAAATTGCTTATAATCCGGGTATAGGCACTGATATCAAGTGATAAATATAATTCTTCATCATCAATAGAGATTTCGTAGGCAATACCGCTTTTTTCAAATTGAGGTATCCATTCAATGACAATATTCCTTGTCAGTTCGTTTATATCAACGAGCTTAAAATCAAATTGCCGTTCATTAGAATTTAGTTTGAACCACTCAAACAGCGTATCCACATATTCTTTCAGATCATACGCCTTACGCCAAGCAATCCCAACGTAACTTTCCTTTTCTTCCCCTAAGACTACACCACTTTGGATAGCATCCAAATATCCGATTAAAGAGGTAAGAGGTGTTTTTACATCATGGGATAAGCTGGTCATAATCTGTCTGTTGGCTTGTTCGATATTGGTATTTTGCATTAACTGCTCTTTGCAATTTGATACAATAGAGTTGATTTTATAACAGATATTTGAAGTCATATCATTATCAAAAGTGAGAACCCGCCGATTCAGGTTCCCTTGTTCTATATCCTCTAAGACTGAAACAATATCGTCTAATTTCTTTTTTTCATAGAAAATCTTAGCAATGAGCAAACAGACAATAAAAACAAGTGCCGCAATCACTCCAATCAGCAAATGCACTATGTTCATAGGGAAGCCTCCTTATTAAAACGATATCCAACGCCCCGAACCGTTTGTATATAAAAAGGGTTATTTGCATTTGGCTCAATCTTTTTCCGCAACTTGCTTATAAAAGACATGATATTGTTATCATCAAAAGCATAATCATCTTCCCAAACATTCGTATAAACCTGCCTCTTTGTAAATATCCGTCCGGGGTTAGATGCAAAAAAGAAAAGCAAATCAAACTCTTTTCCGGTCAGTTCAACAGGTATCTCATTGATAGATACAATTCGGTTTTCCGTATCTATCGTCATATTTTTAAGGGTAATTGTCGGTAGTGGTGAAACTATGGACGGGTTCAAGGTCGTATAACGGCGCACAAGAGAAATTATTCTGGCAGTTAATTCATTGATACTGAAAGGCTTAGTCAAATAATCATCTGCACCAATACGCAAGCCTTTCACTTTGTCCTGTTCTCCACTTTTAGCGGTAAGCATTAAGATAGGAACCATGCTTGCTTTACGAATTTCAGAGAGCAAACTAAAGCCATCCAATTCAGGCAGCATAACGTCTATAACGATTAGCTGATAGGTATTTTCACCAGCCTTTTTTAATCCGTCTGTGCCTGTATAAGCAACATCAGTATGTAGGTTTTCCTGTCCTGCATATTTTTGTATCAAGGTACAAAGTTCTTTGTCATCATCAATTACCAAAATTTTATTATTCAATGCAATCCTCCTCCTTTCGCTTTATGCGCCCATCTTCTGGCTTATCTGCATCCAAAGGGATAAGCCATAGATTTCCTTTCTTTATCGCTCTGGGTATTCGCCCCGCAGAACAATAGTAACTTACCATGTGAGCAGTAATACCCCATTTTTCCCCGGCTTCTTTAACTGTTAAATACTCCACTTTAACACCACCTTAAATAGTTTTTTATTCTATTATATTTCGAGATATCGAAAAATTCAAGCGTGTACATTTTTAAGGGGTTTGAACTTTCTGCAAAATTGCCATCAAAGAAGAAAAGTTGTAAGCGTAACGACCAAGCGCCCACAGGGTCAAACCTGTGAGCGCTTAATGATCTTATACACATATCAACTCAGCAATAACCATCTCATCCGCTATCATTTGAGATTGTGTAGAAATTTGGATACGCTCCAGTGTATTCTCCTCCGGCATAGGATGAACTTTCAGAAAGTCGGCTCTGATCCGTTCTGCCAATTCGAACGCAGCCTTATCAATGGTAGTACAATGCTCTGCCAGTTTGCCAGTCAGAAGCATTTCCCTGTACATTCCTGGCTTTTGTTCGTGAAGGTAATTTAAGCGGAGTCGTCCATACTTCCCTAAATTATCAAGCTCGGCTTTGCCGCCAATTTCGAAGTTGGGATACAATAGCCCGTTAATCTCTGTATATTCAAATTCAAACTTTGCCATAAAGCAAATCCTCCAATAAAGATTATTTACAATTCATCGGTATCGTTCGGCTGTACGCGAAACAATTATGATTTTCGTAAACATCCTTATTGGAGGACTGCAAAAGGGATTCTCCTTTGTTTTTGGTGTCCTTATAAAAATTACGAATATGACATGCCATAACACCATATATTCTATAATAGTACAGGATTTGTGCAAAGAGGTATGGATGAAAAAGTTCAAGTCTAGTCATAAAAAAAATAAGGAAAAAAATCATAAAGAATTATATGATTCTATAAATAAAGCCAAAAAACAAGAAAAGGCGGAGAGAATTACCTATCTTGAAAGCCTTTCCAATCAGCTGCGTCTGCCTTCGGATATGTTAGCAGGAGCACCGATTGTTACGGCAATCGGAAGAAATGAATTATATATAGAAAATTATAAAGGCATTTTGGAATATAACAGCAAATCAATCCGTATATTAACAAAAATCGGAAGAATAAATATTGAAGGTAAAAATCTAAATATAGAGTATTTTACCAACGATGAAATGAAAATTATAGGTATGATATTCAGTATTGATTTTGTTACAGGAAAAGATTTGCAACGGCCATAATACTCAGAAAAATGGAGGCTTAAGCATGCTTGTTAAGCTATTTCGCTGGATTCGAGGTTACCTGCTTATAAGACTAAAAGGGCAATCTCCTGAACGTTTTATTAATCTTTGCAGTAACCGGGGCATATTTCTATGGAACCTGCAAAATGTTGATGGAGATTATGAATGCTATATTATGATCAAAGATTATAAAAAATTAAAGCCCGTCGCTCGAAAAACAGGTACGATACCCTTAATAAAAAGAAGACAAGGATTACCTTTTCTAGTCCAACAATATAAAAACAGAAAGGGATTTTTATTGGGAATCCTTCTTTTTTGTTTTATTCTTTATGTGCTTTCTTTATTTATTTGGGACATCAGTATATTAGGTGGGCATTCTTACACCGAAGAAGCTATGATCAAATTTTTGAAAAAGAATGAAGTGTATATGGGAATACAGAAAAAGAATGTGGATTGTCAGGAAATTGAGGAGCTGATTCGGGGTACCTATCGTGATATTGGCTGGGTATCTGCAGAAATTAAAGGAACCAGGTTAATAATAAAAATAACGGAAACCAATATGCCGGCTCCGGCTGTAACGGCCACAGAACCTTGCCATATTGTTGCTTCAAAGGATGCTATCATTACCAAAATTGTTACGAGAACTGGAACTCCTATGGTGGAGGTTGGTTCAGTTGTAAAAAAAGGTGATATATTAGTATCCGGTGTGGTAAATATTATCGGTGATAATGACATACTACTAACGAAAAGAGCGGTTATTGCAGATGCTGATATGGAAGGAAAATCATATTATGATTATGAAGATACCTTTTCACTAAAATACACACAAAAACAGTATACTGGTAAAATAAAATCCGGATATGGACTATCATTTTTTCTTAAGAAATTTAATTTATATAATCCTAGAATTATGTATGGTAAGTATGATATAATTGTAAACGAATCTACGTTGCATTTGTCAGACAATTTTTATCTTCCCTTAAGCTATTTAAAAATGAATTACAGAGAATATGTTGAAGTATCTAAAATATATACAAAAGAAGAAGCATTGGAACTTGGGAAAAACAGATTAGAAAGATATCTTGGAGATTTAATGAAACAGGGTGTTGTTATACTTGAAAACAAAGTTGAACTATCTGTTAAGAATAATTATTGTACTGCAAAGGGCAAAATTATTGTAGAAGAATCAATCAAAGATTACAAAACAATCGACGACAGTGAGTGGAGGAGTATAGAAAGCGATGAGTCTACTGGAAATCAAAATTGACATACCTGCAGAACACGAGAAAAATATATTCGGTCAATTCGATGAATATGTAAAAATAATAGAGAAAGCACTAAATGTAACTGTAATTGCAAGAAATGGTGAAGTAAAAGTAATTGGCGAAGGAGATAATGCAAACAAAGCCAAAAATATATTCAGTCAGCTGGTGGAACTCTCAAGAAGAGGTAATGCCATAACAGAACAAAATGTAAACTATGCATTGGCGTTAAGCGTTGAAGATAAAGAAGCGGCCATTGTAGAAATAGATCAGGATTTAATCTGCCATACCATATCCGGAAAACCAATTAAACCAAAAACATTAGGACAAAAATCTTATGTAGATCAAATTCGTAAGAAGATGATTACTTTTGGTGTTGGTCCCGCCGGAACAGGTAAGACTTATCTTGCTATGGCAATGGCCATAACCGCATTTAAGAACGACGAAGTAAGTAAGATTATCTTAACCAGACCTGCTATTGAAGCAGGTGAGAAATTAGGGTTTTTACCTGGGGATTTACAAAGTAAGGTAGATCCCTATTTAAGGCCGTTATATGATGCACTATATCAGATTATGGGAGCGGAAGGATATTTAAAAAATACGGAAAAGGGCCTGATTGAAGTGGCTCCTCTTGCATACATGCGAGGCAGAACTTTAGACAATGCATTTATTATATTAGATGAAGCTCAAAATACCACACCTGCCCAGATGAAGATGTTTTTAACACGTATCGGATTTGGTTCTAAAGTGGTGGTTACCGGCGATTTATCACAGAAGGACTTACCTTCTGGAGCACAATCGGGTCTTGACGTAGCTATAAAGGTATTAAGTAAAATTGACGATATTGGCTTCTCTTTCTTAACCGGTCAGGACGTTGTAAGACATCCTCTGGTACAAAAAATTGTAATGGCATATGAAAATTATGAAACAAGGCTGAGCAGAGGAATGGCAAAAAATCCGGATAACGGCAAGGTAGAAGGAAAGTCTTTTAAAAATTATAAAATCAGAAGTCCAAAACCAAGGGATAAAAAAAACAAAGGAAGAAAATTGTAAGGTACCATTGATAAGCACGGAGGAACGAATGTGAGAAATATATTATCAAAAATTGGACTATCCATGAAAACCATGTGGGTTATTTTGGGACTTTTGTCGGCTATTATGATGGTTGCTTTGGGATATTTGGAAGGGACAACCCCTATTGATATTCTAAAGCTATGCATCCTGATCTTAGTACTACTATCCATAACGGCTTTTTATGTTCATAGTTTCAATCTGAAATTAGATGGACTTCCTTATTTTAGAAACTTTATTATAGCCTGTTATTTTATTTCCTTTCTCATTGCCATGTTAACTAGAAATAACGACGAAATACATCTTTGGATGGTTGGCGGGATTATTATCGCTGCTTTATTTGATATGCATTTAGGATTGATATTTACGTATAATGTAACCTTCTTTGCAGGCTTTATAGGTCAAATAAGCATTGAAATTTTAGTGTATTTATTAATTGTGGGAACTTTAATGTGCCTTTTGTCGGATTCTATGAAAAAAGTGAATACCCTGAGCATTACCATGATAATCGTTCTTTCCATTCAGGTTACTTTGCTGTTAATTATGAATAATTTTATGTTATGGGATACTATGAATATAGATGCAGTCTTATCCTTATTGTCAAGCGCAGGAGTAATCGGAATTACTTATGGAGTTCATTATATTTATGAGAAATGGACAGAGGAGAAAGATAAAGGAAATTTGGATGAAATTGCTGCTACATTGGAGATCCCTAATATAGATTTACTGGACGAGGGTTTATTGAATAAAGCGGTTCAATTAACAGACGAGGATGGAAATCATACATTGGAGGAAGTCTTGCAGTTAGATTTTCCCTTGTTAGATAAATTAAAGGACTATTCTGATAAAATATATAACCAATCAATTCAGATTGGCGAAATATCTGCCGTTGCAGCAAAGACCATTCATGCTAATGAGGCTATTGCAAAAGCTGGAGGTTATTATCATCAAATAGGAAGATTAGAAGGAAAGCAGTATGTTGAAGAGGGAATAAAACTTGCAGAAGCCTATCACCTTCCACAAGCTATTTCAGATATTATCCGCCAGCATAATATGAATTATGAAAAGCCTCAATCTCCGGAGGCGGCTATAGTAATGCTTACCATAAGCATTATGTCAATGAAAGAGTACATAATACAAATGAATAAGAAAATAGCGGAACAGTCACAACAAGGCGAGACAATTTCTTATGGGAAAATTGTGAATAACGTATTTCAGATGCGTTTAGCCAAAGGAAGCCTGGACCAATCAGGTCTTTCTGTTAAAGAATATAATGTGTTAAAGAATTTTTATTTACATATGGAATAGCCTTATAAGAGATAATTGTAAATTCGTATGAATCACTTAATGAGGGGTAATTGTAAATTCGTATGAAGCATTTATTAAGAGATAATCTAATGCGTACGAATCACTTTTGTAAGAACAAATTTAATTTGCTATGATATCATTTTAAGAAAACAAATGATATACGTATAGAAACATATTATGTGAAAATAATTTTACTAGAGAGTAATAAGAATGGAAGGATGGCACCATGACCTTAAATTTAGAATACGAAACAGAAATCAAATTACAACTTGATTATGAATCCATTATACCCAAAGTAGTGGATAAGGCACTTGATTTAGAAGAGTGTCCATATGATATTGAATTAAACGTAATACTGACGGATAATAAAGAAATTTGTGATATTAATAAAGAATACCGGAATATAGATGCTCCTACGGATGTGCTGTCTTTTCCTATGATAGAATATGAAACCCCAGGTGATTTTTCTATACTAGAGGACGAAGATAATGATTCGTTTAATCCCGAAACAGGAGAATTATTACTTGGAGACATTATCATTTCTGTTGAAAAGGTAATGGAGCAGGCTTCGGAATACGGGCATTCTGAAGAAAGAGAACTTGCATTCTTAACAGCACACAGCATGCTGCATTTATTTGGGTATGATCATATGGAAGAAGTGGAAAGAAACGTAATGGAAGAAAAACAAAGACAAGTACTGGAAGAACTTAAGATTTATAGGTAATAATAAAAAGAGAAAGATATTTTATAATAAATGAACATCAGAATAAACGTATTTGAAAGGAATTTACATTATATGAAAAAGAGAATTTTACTATTATTATTAACTATAACAGCTTGTTTTTTAATTGCTTGTAAGAAGAAAGGGCCCGCAGAAGATTTAAATCAAGTGACACCTACTCCTACAGCAACTTTAACGCCTACTCCAACTGAAGAACCGGAAAATCATGATAATGAAGTGAAAAGTAAATTAACAGGTTTATGGATTCCCAAGGAATATGGTGATAAAAGGCCTTATGCCCTTATGTTTAACAATTTGAAATTGGCTTCTCCTCAAAGTGGTATATCAGAGGCTTCTGTTTTATACGAAGCAATTGTAGAAGGCGGTATCACCAGACTTATGGGAATATTTGAAGAACAGAATCTGAATGAAGAAAGAATCGGCTCCGTGCGTAGTGCAAGACATTATTATGTAAATTTTGCGGATGCTTTTGATGCTATATATCTTCACTTTGGTGAAACAACTTATGCCAAGAAGAAAATGAATAAATTAGGAATCAATGATTTGGATGGGCTGACTGGCGTTGGTAATACAGTATATTACCGTGATAAATCTATTAAAGCACCTCACAATGCATTTACCAGTAAGGATAAAATTTTAAAAGGTGTTGAAATAAAAGGATATGAAAGAAATTATAAAAATGGGTTTGAAGGTAATTTTCAGTTCTTTGAAAAAGATACGGATTTAAGCAGCAGTATGAATGCAGAGAAAATAACCATACCATTTTCTAATTATAACTCTCCTTATTTTACTTACGACAGTAAAGATAAAGTATATAAACGTTTTCAATTTGACAAGGAACATACAGACTATAATACAGGTAAACAATTAACTTTTAAAAATATCATTGTTCAGTTTGTAAAGGAATGGGATATTGATAAGAATGACTATCAAACCATGGACATTGAGAATTCCAGTGGCAAGGGGTATTATATTACCAATGGAAAAGCGGTAGAAATTACTTGGACTATGAAGGAAGCAGATCGGTCATTACAGTATTTAGATGCTTCCGGTAAAAAATTAACTATAAATCCCGGTAAAACTTATATCGCTGTGTTCCCCAATGACAGAACCAGTAAAACCGGTGAAGTGGTGATGGAATAATATAGTTGGAATATAATACATTAAAGAAATAATGAATTAGGATGATACAGGAAGTCTATTATAGGATTTCAAGACAAGCTTTCAATAATTAATGAAACATCAATTATTGTACATTTTGATAAAATACTTAGAAATATACAAAAGAAATGTAATTTACTATTGGAGGAATCATGGGTAAGAAGAATAGTTTTTTGGTACAAGGGAGTATTTTAGCGGTCTCCTCTATATTAGTCCGGTTAATTGGTCTGCTATATGGTATACCTTTAACCAATATGATAGGAGACGAGGGGATGGGGTACTATAAAAATGCCTTCGATATCTATAATATTGCATTAATTATATCCTCTTATAGTTTACCATTAGCAGTATCAAAACTGGTTTCACAGCGAAGTGGCAAAAAGGAATATCGCAATTCCTATCGGGTATTCTTGTGCGCGATGGGTTTTGCATTTGTAGTGGGAACCATTACTTCTCTAGTTATATATTTTGGCTCTGGTTTTCTGGCTACTGTTATATATGATGAAATAAGGAGTGCTATGCCCCTTAGGGTATTGGCACCTACTATATTTGTATTTGCGATAATGGGTGTTTTAAGGGGCTTTTTTCAGGGAAAGAATACCATGATACCAACTGCAATTTCACAGATACTTGAACAAATCGTTAATGCCATAGTAAGTTTAATTGCTGCTTACTATTTAATGAAATCCCATAGTGCATCTGATGATATTGCAGCATATGGCGCAGCAGGGGGAACTTTAGGAACCTTTTTTGGCGCATGCATAGCCTTAGTGTTTTTAGCTTTGGTTTTTGCTTTATATAAACCTATTCTTGATAAACAATTAAGGAAAGATAAAGTTGGATATACAGAGGGGTATTCTGATATATTTTCAGTTCTATTTATTACGTTAATACCTGTTATTTTAAGTCAAACAGTATATCATTTAAGTTCTGTCATAGACAATGCTATATTTGGACATGTAATGGCAAGCAAGGGGCTGATTGGGGAGGAAAGAAGTGCATTGCTTGGAATATATGGACGTAAATATAATATGTTAATTAATGTGCCGGTTTCTATTGCATCTGCTTTAGCGGCTACTATAGTACCCGGAATTGCATCTGCAAAAGTAATGGGAAATAACTTGGAAATAAAGGACAAGGTTCATTCGGTTATTAAAATCAACATGCTTATTGCCATGCCTTCCGCAGTTGGCTTAGGAGTATTGGCATCTCCAATTCTGCAATTACTATTTCATGACAGCCGCAGTCTGCCTGCTAATTTATTATATATAGGAGCTATAGCAGTGGTCTTTCTGTCTTTGTCTACTATCTCCAGTGCAGTATTACAAGGAATCAACAAAATGAATATTCCGGTCATTCATTCCGGGATATCTTTAGTGCTCCATGCAATTTTGGTATATGTCTTATTACAGGTATTTAATTTGGGCATATATAGTCTTGTAATTGGAACTGTTGTTTTTGGACTAATGGTTTGCATATTAAACTGGTTTGCAGTAAAACGATATTTAAACTATAAGCAAGAAGTTATAAAAACTTTTGTTATGCCAGGAGTTTGTGCAGTTATTATGGGAGCTATTGCTTACTTTAGTTATTTCGGTTTACATAGTTTATTAAAGAGCAATTTTATTAGTACGATAGCTGCAATTTTAATTGCTATATTAAGTTATGGTATACTTATATTAGTTACAAAAACAGTTACAGAAGAGGAACTTTATGAAATGCCTATGGGAAGAACCATTATCCGGTATGCAAATAAATTTCATTTGCTGTAATTATTTCATATCAGTTTTGTATATTATGGGAAAACTAGTGAATACTTAATGCAAAGGAGTGATTTTTGTGAAAATCAAGAAGGCATTTGTGTATTTCATTAGTTTTTTTTCTTTGGCAGTCATGTTCTCGGTGTGTTATTTTTTAAGTTATCAGAATGCCCTGAGGAAATTTAATGAAAATGCAGTAGAACGAAATAAAGACTTAATACTATCTTTAGAACAAAACGGGTTTCTGCAAATTGATAAAGAAGGTACTTCTACAAATACAGCACAAAATGTTAATAATGGACAAACCAATAACAGTACTGTGAATATGAACAATTCTAATGCTGCAAACACTACAAACAGTCAGGAGCCGGAAGAAAGTACAATGACCGTTGATACGGTTGATGAAGCCATTATATTACCAAGCACCCAATATGTATTACAAACCTATGATATTACTACCGGTGATATGGCGGAAGAAGAATTAAAAGTACCAAGTTACTTAGTTGGATTAACTCGTATGCAAGTTATTGAATATCTTCATAATTATATGAACGACTTAAATTTTGATGAGTTTAGAAATGGATTAACATCCTTTGAACTATTAACTTTCTCCGGAAAAAAGGTCACATTACGAAAAACATATAATAAAGATTTGGTGGAGAATCAGTTCTTTCTAAAATCTCAAAACGGCAAAATTGTTGTTTATTATGGTGATCAAAAAACAATATATGAATATACAGAAGTTACAGTTGATCATTTAACTCAATATGAGCAATTAAAACTGGAAGAAGGTATATTTGTAAAAGATGAAGAAGAGTTGTATTCCATATTGGAGAATTACTCCAGCTGAAATAAAAAAGTAGGGTTTGCTGATGAAATTTAAAGGAATGTTACAATTTATTTAGTAATTGTAACATTCCTAATTTTTGTTCATTTAACGGTGAACATTCTTTTTATCATTTATCTTTTTGGTGAGCCCATATATCTCTGTTATGATTATAGATGATCCAATGTATATTAATAAATATCTGTTCATTGCTGTTGAGAATTCTACATGCCCGGTTAATACTAAAATTATGGAGATTAATAAATACAGAATGGAGCCAGGTAAAGCTAGAAGACCAAAGCATTTATTTGTCCAGAACCAGATGTTTTTGTGAGTGTTTAATTGTGGGGATTTATATCCTAATGCATTATTTTTATAACTTTCTTTAGGTGAAAAAAACAAAATAAAGATAGACATTCCTAAACAGATTAGTCCGATGCTAACATTGATCATATTTTCCTCCTTTTACTCTATGCATCATAGTAGCGTTTAATATATAATATTCAATATAACCGTTAATAGCATTCCTCCAAGCATTGTAATTAATAAAATTCTTGCAATTATTTTTGGGTTTTTGTAGAAGGGCACGGGAGCAATGTCATTATCCTGCTCTTCCGGTATAAGTTCTTTAGCATCGGCTATTTCATTTAATAATTGGTTTGCTTTTTCATAATCGCTTTTATCTACATAAATATCTTCTCCATATACGGAATATCCCATATAAATATTCATATATCCGCCTGAACCTCTGCTCTTTTTAAAACAGGTAATATTATTATTGTGGAGCAAATTAATAATAAGTTCAGCATCTATATTACTTAAAGCTGATTTAATCTTAACCGGATCCGTTATCATGAATTCACCTCCTGGTCTATTATTAGAACAATAGTTAATTTTATTATAATACAAAACTTGGAAACTGCAAATAGATTTATTATCCGTATTAAATATATTTTTCTCTAAAATGCATTCCTTATCAAAATATTTAAAGATAATCAGCATGGTTTTTCATTTCTTGGCAAGTTTAATATGTATTTGCTACAGAATCGTATATGACAGGATAAATAATCACTTTATAATTATACTTGAAATAATAAGTGGGTGCGGTTAAAATATAGAGTAATGAAAAAATAGCTTGTTTGAGAGGAGTTCCTCTATGAGTAATGTGTTAATTGTTGGCGGCGGTGCATCAGGCTTGGCGGCAGGGATTTTTGCTGCAAGAGGAGGGCATAAGGTCACTATTATAGAGCATAAAGATAAAATTGGTAAAAAGATATTAGCCACCGGTAATGGAAAGTGTAATTATACCAACTTAGTTCAGTTACCGGAGTGTTATAGGAGTAATGACAGTACCTTTCCTATGAAAGTTCTATCTGTTTTTGGTGTTCATGAAACTATAGATTTTTTCCGTCAATTAGGTATATATCCAAAAGAAAGAGACGGGTATGTCTATCCTAATTCTGAACAGGCGGCTTCTGTAGTTCAGGTTTTGGAGATGGAATTAAAGAGATTAAAAGTAAATATTTCTTTGGATGTACATGTAGAGCACATCCAAAAGGTTAATAATACATTTAAACTTAATACCAATAAGGGTGATTTTACAGCGGATAAGGTGATTCTGGCAGCAGGAGGCTGTGCGTCACCTAATCATGGTTCTGACGGAAGCGGGTATCTGTTAGCAAAAGAATTGGGACATAAGCTTGTAAAACCACTGCCGGCTTTGGTGCAGTTAAAGTCAAAAGAAAAGTATTTTAAAACTTTAGCAGGTGTCAGAACAGAAGTTTATATTCAGTTATTTGTAAATGATAGATTTGCGGCAGAAGAGAAGGGGGAACTGCTCATAGCTAATTATGGGGTATCCGGCATACCTATCTTTCAATTAAGCAGATTTGCAGCAAAAGCAATAAATGAAAGTAAGAAAGTTACTTTAAAGATAGATTTCTTACCATCCCTTAATTGGAAAGAAACATTTGATCTAATTACGGAAAGAATGAAAATCAATCCCAAGAGAACAGCAGAAGAATCTATGGTAGGATTATTTAATAATAAATTAGTTTTTGTCATGTTAAAGGAAGCTGGAATAGAACCTGATTTATTTTGCGAAAAAGTAAATAAGAAATACATCACAGATTTAGTGAATCAGATAAAAGAATGGAAGATTCCTATTTCTGAGACGAATTCTTTTGAGCAGGCACAGGTAAGTGCAGGCGGGGTGAATACTGCAGAGATTACACCAACTACTATGGAATCGAAACTAGTGAAAGGACTTTACCTTACCGGTGAACTTGTTGATGTGGACGGTACCTGTGGAGGCTATAATCTTCAATGGGCTTGGTCTACCGGAGCAGTTGCAGGAATGAGCTTATAGTATAGGGGGGATGTATCACTAGACTTTGAAAGGAGCGTGGTTTATTTATGATCCAAATAACCCAGTTAAAATTAAAGATAGATCATACAATGGAAGATTTAAAGAAACAGATAGTGAAACAATTGAAAGTACAGGAAGCAGATATTATTCATTTTTCAATTGTAAAGAAATCCATTGATGCCAGAAAGAAAAATGAATCCTCCATCCATAATACCAATTATGTATATAGTGTGGAAGTGGAAGTAAAGGATGAAGTTAGAATAGTTAAAAAACTTCATAATAATAATATAACAATAGGTGAAAGACAAAAGTATAATTATAAACCTACCGGCAATGAAAAATTGAAATACAGACCTGTAATTGCAGGTTTTGGGCCCGCTGGATTGTTCTGCGGATTGATGTTAGCAAGAGAAGGTTATGCTCCGATTATCATAGAGCGGGGAGACGAAATATCATGCCGTGTGAAGGCTGTGGAGGATTTTTGGAAAACCAATGAGTTAGATAAGAATTCTAATGTTCAGTTTGGAGAAGGGGGAGCAGGCACTTTTTCCGACGGTAAATTAAATACTTTAGTCAAAGACCAGTTTGGAAGGGGCCGTAAGGTTCTTGAGATATTTGCAGAGCATGGGGCTCCGGAAGAAATTTTGTATCTGAATAAACCACATATAGGAACAGATAAATTACAAGATGTTGTTCAAGGTATTCGAAAGGAAATCATTGCATTAGGGGGAGAAGTGAGATTTCGAACCTGTCTGACTGATATATTTATAGAAAAGGGACAGGTAACTGGTGTTGAACTCAATCATAAAGAAGTGTTACATTGCAAAACTTTAGTATTAGCCATTGGCCATAGTGCAAGAGATACTTTTGAATTAATATACAAAAAGGGATTGGACATGATACAAAAATCATTTGCAGTAGGTGTGCGTATTCAGCATCCTCAAAAATTAATCAGTCACAATCAATATGGCGATTTATACGAAAAATTACCTGCGGCAGATTATAAATTAAGTCATCAGGCAGGCTCTGGCAGAGGTGTCTATTCTTTTTGTATGTGTCCGGGAGGTTTTGTTGTTAATTCCTCCTCCGAACAAGGAGGTCTTGTTGTAAATGGTATGAGCAATCACGCCAGGGATGAAGAAAATGCAAATAGTGCATTGATTGTTACCGTTACTCCAGAGGATTTTCCGAAAGTCAATGATATTCCGGAAGCTCTATCCGGCGTAGAATATCAAAGAATATTAGAGAGGGCAGCATATAAAATAGGTAAGGGAGTAATACCGGTTCAATTATTTGGAGACTTGTGCCGAAATCAAGAGAGTGTTACAATAGGCCATATTAAGCCGATTATAAAGGGCCGGTATACATTTGCAAATCTAAGAGAATGCCTTCCGGATTATATTACGGATACCCTGATTGAAGGTGTTCAGGCATTTGATAAAAAGATACCAGGATTTGCTGACGAAGAAGCAATACTTGCAGGTGTGGAGTCCAGAACTTCTTCACCTATTCGAATTGTTCGAAATGATCAATTTGAATCCAATATATCAGGAATTTATCCCTGTGGAGAGGGGGCAGGTTATGCAGGTGGAATTACTTCCGCAGCTATAGATGGCATAAAGGTATATGAGGCAATTGCTTCGCGATATAGATAACTAAAATGAATCCATTGAAATTTCATACTGAAACTTTTCGTCCATTATTTAGATGACGTAACGGGAATCAGGTTTGGAAGATTGAAAGAAAATAAAGATATGGAAAGGCTGCCGCAAAGTGTTTCTTTCAATCTATTTATTTGTGGCAGTATCACATCTGTAACCAGTTGTGATATACAATAGGTATAAAGAATGATAAACAGCCGATTAGCTCTAAAAGACAAGAAAAGGATTGTAGTAAAGATTGGTTCTTCTTCATTAACCCATCCGGCTACAGGAAGTATTAATCTGATGAAGATTGAAAAACTGGTCAGAGTATTAACGGATTTAAGAAACCAGGGAAAAGAAGTAATCCTGGTATCCTCCGGTGCCATAGCAGTTGGCAGGGAAACCATAGGATTAAAGGAAAAACCAAAAGCAAAAGCTGTAAAACAGGCCTGTGCAGCAGTAGGCCAGGCACGTCTTATGATGGTGTATCAGAAGTTATTTGCAGAATATAATCAGGTACCTGCTCAGATTCTTATGACTAAGGATACTATGATTAATAACATTAGCAGAAAGAATGCACGCAACACCTTTGAAGAACTATTAAAACTAGGGGTAATACCTATCGTAAATGAGAATGATACTGTTTCAACGGATGAAATTGAATTTGGCGATAATGACACCCTTTCCGCAATTGTTACCGCATTGGTTCATGGTGATTTGCTGATTTTACTATCTGACATAGATGGGTTATATACTGACGATCCTCATAAGAATAAAGATGCAGAATTCATTGATTTTGTTGAAGTAATTGATAATGGTTTAAATGAAATGGCAAAAGATACTGCTACATCTGTGGGAACCGGAGGAATGGCAACAAAAATAGCAGCTGCCAAAATTGCCACTGATTCCGGAGCGGATATGGTTATTGCCAATGGAGAAGATGTTTCAATCATTAATGATGTTATGGAAGGAAATAATGTGGGGACTTTATTTAAGGCACATAAGAATAAAGATTTTGTTTTAATGGATTACATCAAAACAAAACAATACAATAAAGAATAAAAGAGCACAGGGCTCCAAAAATTGAAAGGAGTATAGTTATATAAATGGAAGATTCAAAATTAGCAAGAATTAATGAACTGTATAAAAAGTCTCAAAATGAAGGCCTGACAGCAGAAGAAAAGAAAGAACAGGCTAATTTAAGAAGTGAATATATTCAAGCCGTTAGAAAGAATTTAAGAGGTACATTGAATAATATATCCTTATTAAATCCGGATGGTTCTGTAACGGAATTATCAAAGAAAAATAAACAATAGAAGCGCTGCTATTAATATTAAAAGGCTGAATGCCGGAATTAAGGTTAAAATGAATAAAAAAGAATTAAGAGCCCATATAAAAGAAGCAAAAATTACATTATCAAGAGCTACGATTCAAGAGGACAGTAACAAAATAACAAGTATATTATTGGATAGTTCCTGGTTTAAAGATTGCAGTCAGTTGTTCTGCTATGTTTCCTTTAATCAGGAAATAATTACTACACATATTATTCTTACCGCATTAGAACAAAGTAAGAAAGTGGCTGTACCAAAGATTGTAGATCAGGAAATGAAGTTTTTCTATATCAAATCCTTAGGAGAATTAGAACCTGGTACACTTGGAATACTAGAGCCTTTTTCAGGAGAGGAAGCAATTCCATCTGGTACGGAAGAAAGTCTTTGCATAGTTCCTGGATTGGCTTTTGACAGGCATAGAAATCGCATAGGATATGGAAAAGGCTATTACGATAAGTTTTTTACAAAGTATACGGATAAACCAATTAGAAAAATAGCGTTGGCTTTTGATTTTCAGATATATGAGAATCTTCCGGCGGAGGAATATGATAAAAAGGTGGATCGTATCATTACACCAACAACTATAATAGAATAATTTAATAGTTACTAAAATAGAATTCTTACTGCTTAGAATAGAATATTTATTAGTTTAGAACAGTTGACTGTTATATTGGATTGGTTACTTTCACATATGGAAATTATTAAAATTATTCAGGAAGGCATTTTTAGAGAGGAGGATGTACATGATGAAGTATTTAGAGGACATTGGAATCAGAGCAAGAAAGGCAGCTACCGCATTAAATGTATTAGGCCAGATCAGAAAAAACGAAGGTCTAAAATTAGTGGCAGAAGCTCTTACGAAAAACAAAGATTATATTTTGAGAGAAAATGAAACAGATATTAGAAATGCAAAAGAAAATGGTATGAAAGAATCTTTAATCGATCGTTTGTCATTAAATACCGAAAGGATAGAAGCCATGTCTAAGGGGCTTCTGGATATCATTGGTTTAGCTGATCCGGTGGGTGAAGTAATTTCCATGAAACAAAGGCCAAATGGGCTTATGATCGGAGAAAAAAGAGTTCCTCTGGGTGTTGTAGGGATTATTTATGAGTCAAGGCCAAATGTAACCGCGGATGCCTTTGGATTGTGTTTTAAGACCGGCAATGCGGTTATATTAAGAGGCGGAAGCGATGCTATTCATACTAATATAGCTATTGTAACTATTATCCGTAAAGCTCTGGGAGAAGCAGGTATTTCAGAAGATGCTATTCAGCTGATTGAGAATACGGATAGAGAAGTAGCAACGGAAATGATGCGTTTAAATAAATATATTGATGTTTTAATACCAAGGGGTGGTGCGGGGTTAATCCGTAGTGTGGTTGAAAATAGTACCGTGCCTGTGATTGAAACCGGAACTGGTAATTGTCATGTTTATGTAGATGAATACGCAGAGTTTGATATGGCTTTAAACATTATTGATAATGCTAAAACACAAAGACTTGGGGTATGTAACGCTTGTGAATCCTTAGTTGTTCACAGTAAAATCGCGGATAAATTCATTCCATTATTGTATGAACGGCTGAATGCCAAACAAGTTGTTATTCGCGGGGATGAAAGAGCAAAAGCAATCTGTGATAAAATAGAGCCGGCAACAGAAGAAGATTACGGCATGGAATACCTGGATAAAATTATTTCTTTAAAAGTCGTAGATTCCATAGAAGAAGCAATTGAACATATTAATTACTATAATACAAAGCATTCCGAATCCATTATTACCAACGACTATAATCATGCAATGAAATTCCATAATGAAATAGATGCGGCAGCTGTTTATGTTAATGCTTCCACTCGTTTTACGGATGGTGGAGAGTTTGGCTTTGGAGCAGAAATCGGGATCAGTACACAAAAACTTCATGCCAGAGGCCCAATGGGGCTTTTAGCACTTACCACTACAAAATACATTATATTTGGAAATGGACAAATACGGGAATAGCGGTTGGGTTAAAACAACGTTATATACGGTAATTTGAACAATATATACTTTAAGGCATCTCTTTATATGTCATTCCATACCAAGAGAATAGTTAAAAATACTGCTACAATATAGTAGAAAAAGTCCAAGATGTAAGTCTCGGACTTTTTCTAATAAGAAAGCCATTCGGGCAAAAATTCAATTGTAAAAATGGATGTTTCATATCAGATATGAATTGTAAAATCAGTTTGACCCCAATATCTGGTAGTCCATTCTATTTTGCAACAGCCTCAGCTTCTATTAGTAGTAAACACATTTACTTTTCTAAAGGATTTGAAAAATCTAATTCCGTTAGTTCTTTTTCCTCAACAACATCACCTTGAGAATTCACGGCTTTGTATCCTATAACTTGAGGTCCCTTTGATAAAAAAGCAATAAAAGGGTTTGGACTTTCAACTTGAATATCATAGTCCTCTGCTGTTGTGAGAAGCTTAATTTTACAAATATCTGAATTCATCCATTTATCTTCTATAAGATCGTATTTTAACTTTTTTACAAATCCAAAACAAATAGGGCTATTTTTTTCTACTACTCCCAAATATACATTTTGTAATGAAAGAATTTGAGGAGCATCGGAAGCATTAAGAATTTGTATTTTTTCATTTAGCATAGTATACCGTACTAAGTATATACCATCACCAAAGTCGTAACCAAGGGTTAAAACCATACTGTAGTAATCATCATTATCTTTTTCCGTATGCAAAACTCTCATATTTTCCCTCATTAACATCCAATAGGAGAGATATTCGTGTAAATCATCTAATAGTGCGGTTTCTTCTTTAGACTCAGGAATAGAAAAGTCAAATCCCCATTTTTCTTTATAAATATCATTATTACTTAATAAAAGTCCTTTTTGAGATATATAAGTTTCAGCTTGTGAGGTTGAGATTGGTAAAGTAAGCTCTTTTTCATCGTATGATAAACTGTGTTCCTGGTATATTTTTTTAATTTGCCAATCTAACATGAATTCTCTTGCTTTTTGAATTGAATTGCTTTCATCCAAATTTATATCAGATTCCCCAGATAATTTGGAAGAATCCTTAGTCTTATAATAACAGGATGAGCATAAGATACTTAAAGCTAGTGTTAAAGCTATGAGTAAGAATGTTTTCTTCATGATTAACCTTCCTCACTTACTTTTAGTTTTAAATACAAATGAGCATTAAATTCGTATGTACATAATTTATATTTAGCTTGTTTTCTACATTGGGGTATCATTTTTGCTAGATATTGTTCTTACATACCATTATTATACATTAATAACACCTTATTTACATCTCATTTATACGAATACTTTCAACAATACTTACTTTCTTCATTAATATATTGATAATACATTCTGACAATACTGAAACAAAAATAAGAATCAATATCCCTATAAATAGCCCAGACCAGGGAAATGCCCAGGAAACACTATATTCGGTTAAATATACTTTTTGAATTAATAGGGAGCAGATGATACCCATTAAAGTTCCGAGAATCAATGCTCTGATTGAATTCAACAAACTTTCTACCCCTTTCATTTTCCTAATGGATTCCGGTGTCATACCTACTGAGGAGAAAATTGCAAATTCTTTAATACGTGCACGATTTATGGTCCATGTGACGATAAAATTGCTAAACAAACAAATAAATGATAGAATTATAACTAATCCGGCCAATAAATACCGGATACCTGCGATGCTTGCCTGTTCCTCTCTGATTTGTTCATCATAATTATAAATCTTTCCGTACACCTGTGTATGATTATCCAGGTAAGTGGATATCGATCTTTCCAATTCACCTGCTTCATCAACCATTCCCCGTAAAATAATATTATGGGTTCCTGGAACTCTTTCCGCAAATGGACGGTACGGCTCTAATGATAAAAAAGTATCTTCAGACACTAAGATAGCAAGACTGGTTGGTGCGTCCACCTTAGTATATTCCGGAGAATAATCTATAGCAGCAGCTATCTTTATTTCCATAGCATCATCATCGGAGTAGCTTAATTCTGAGCCAGAAACATGAGTAGAATAGACAGGAAGTATGTCACCTGCTTCCAGATGAAACAGTTTTCCTTTTTCCTGCATTCCATCATATCTCCATGTACGCTGGTCATTAATAAAAATACCTGTATTTCCCTTTAAGGTTCGAATATCGATACCTTCGTTATGACATATTGAATAAAGGGTATCGTCATCAACGCTTAAAAGAACAACATCCGGTTGTCTTCCAGATCCCTGAAATAATCCGGAACGATATCCTGTTTCGGATAATGGCAGGGGATTTCTCAGTTCAAATGCAGTTTGGCGGATTAAACGCAGCTGATTATCTGAAATCTGCATAAGCTCATCTACTGTTTGTCCAAGAAGTTTATTATCGTCACAGGAAAGCTGAATATCAATATTGTAGTCCATTCCGCTATAAGTCATAGATATCACATCATTTGTATAATGACTGAAGCTGGACAGTACCATGGATAAAGCAATATTCACAGATAATGCCACCAGGACCGGATAATATTGGCGTTTAAAGCGTCTATGGGTTTTATAGGCCAGCTGTCCTTCTATATGAAAAAATTTTGATATAATTTTTGGTGCAAAATTAGAAAGGACAGAATCTCCACCAGTCTCATGTTCCTGTTCCTTTTTGGATATATATATTTGCTGATTTTGCCGTATTGCCTCTATTGGCCTAATCTTGGCCGCTTTTTTAGCTGGTGAATAAGCGGATATCAAAATAATTGCAATAGAAACAATTATTATAGCAATCATAAATGGAATGGATATCACTATCTCTACTGGAGGAAACTTTTCCAATCCTTTCAGCATATCATCTAATTTACTCCTGGATAGATTCAACAGATAAATACCAAATAATAAGCCGAAAGGCATGGCTATAAAAATATATAGCATACTTTCAAATAAAATCATTCCGCTTATTTGAGTACCACTTGCTCCAATACTTGAGAGGAGTGCAAAATCCCGTTCCCTTTGTTGTGCAGATATTTTTAATACTGCTCCCAAGGTTAAAACAGATGCCAGCGTTATAATTGTCATAAGAATCATAAATATCAGCAAAAATGAATACATACCATTTTGTTTATATAAATCTCCGTATGATACTAAAAGCTCCCAGTTATGATCCTGATGGATAGAATCAAGGGAATATGCACTTAATTTTTCTTTCATAATTTTTGTGGTAAATAATCCGGGTTTATCTACAGTTACAAAAAGTACTGCTTTATTATCCACTGTGTCAAGAAAAACTTCTGAAAACCAAGAGTCCTTTTTGAAACCTTCTTCTATATCTTTAAGTTTATTTGAATCTTCAGCAGCAAATTTATAGTGATACGTTCCATATGTGTCAATGGACCAACGTCGCAATACATCTTGAAAGCTGGCGGCAAAATTGAATATTGCTGATAATACTGCAATCATTAAAATAGTCATAAAAAATGTCAGTAAAGTCTGAATAAAATGTTTCTTAATATGGCGGATAGTAGATTTAAATAAAATCTTCATAGTTGCATCACCTTATCTAACGTTATACGTCCATCCTTCATAAATATTCGGCGCTTTGCGATACTGCTGACATTTTCATCATGGGATACCATAATAATTGTTTGATCATAATTTTCATTTGCTGCTTTTAATAAGGCTAAAACTTCCTCAGTATTTTCACTATCCAAATTTCCTGTTGGCTCATCCGCTAATATTAAGGAAGGTTTTGACATTAGCCCACGTCCTACGGCCACACGCTGTTGCTGTCCGCCGGATAATTGATTTGGAAGATGTTTTCTACGGTCTGATAGGCCAAGCAATTCTAGCAAGGAAATAAGCATTGCTCTATCTATTTTTTTACCATCAAGCATTAAAGGCAAAATTATATTTTCCTCAACAGTCAAAGTGGGTATCAAATTAAATGATTGATAAATCATACCAATATGTCTGCGTCTAAATATTGCTTGTTCTGATGGCTGTAACTTATTAATGTTTTTTCCTTCAATAAATACATTTCCCGAAGTGGGAATGTCTACTCCTGCCATCATATGAAGCAATGTTGATTTTCCAGAACCTGATGGTCCCATTATTGCAAGAAATTCGCCCTTTTTTATTTCAAGATTAACATTATCTAACGCTGTTACGGTGGAATCACCAATTTTATATATTTTTGTAAGCTTTTGAATTGTTATCATGTGTAGTACCTTTCTTTTATACAATTTATCTTGTTATAATTCTAGCATATGTTATTCCATATGGATTTAACTTTTTTAGAAATTATAATAGTAGGCTTTCTATGATAGTATACTATCATAGAAAGCCTAACATATCACTTATTGTATAATTCTATCTTTAGCTAATTACAATAATCCTACAGATTAAATTTGATTACCGCTTTCACTAATACGAATTGTTACTGAGCAATCTCTGCTTAAACCAATAACATTAGTAACGGTAAAAGAAAATGTAACATAAGCATATTTATTAAATATTCCTCCATATCGGCCTACATCAGAAGTTGTGCTGACATTAGAAGTAGTTGCATTTGACGGTATATAATCCCATCCACCTCTTGGGCTACTAACACTGACATCTCCATTACCCCATGTAAAATATCCTTCTGCATAATAAAATGTTGATCTGCTTAAACCATTGTCCCATGTTAACTCTTTTTCATTCTTAACCCAACCTGAGCCTGAACTTGCTAGAGGTGTAATGCCTTCGCTTCCAGTATCCGGCTTAAAATAAATTCTTTCTGTTACATGATTTCCATCCTCATCATCATAATAAAACACTTCAATTGGATCACCATAATCAATTGTTTTTTCTGCAGCCATCACTGGAGTTGCCGCAAAAATTGATAAGAACATCGCCATAGTTAAAAAAACACTGATAATTCGCTTCATAATTGTTTCCCTCCTAGAATGTTAATTTTATAAGCATATTAAGTTGGTTACTTTTTTGCGGAGTAAATGGATTTTACACAAACGCCTTGAGTGTATTTGTCGACATATAACATTCCAATTACGAGAACAGTCGCAACCTTTTAAATTATCATTGGTATCACATCCTTTCATAGCTCTATTTCTGTTAGTAAAGTTTATTTAATTTCCAATATGTGTTATATCAATCATACCATAAAATATCACTAGTGCCTCAAGTTGTTGAATTTGGTGTATGTTTTTGTTGAAACTTACAGTTTTTTCTATAATCACAATTGGAATTGCAAATAATAAAAATTTATAATAAACAATATATGATACTTCTTTGTCACTGGCCATTTACATTAATATTGAAATATTATTATTAATACTATATAATTTATATGATATTTAAGAAATTTAGTTTAACGAAAGTTGAGATTATATTATGAATACAATTAGCAATGATTTAAATAAAATAAGTACAACGGGAGAAGCACCAATTAATGAACCTGAAAGACAATATTATTTTATGGAGAAACTAAAGGAATGGGTAAAGCAAAAATCCGAAGAATTAGGCAGACCCCTTACCTTTATTACCCAAACTTTTGGCTGTCAGATGAACGCAAAGGACTCTGAAAAACTAGCTGGTATATTAGAGGAAATCGGTTATGTGGAAACAGATACGGAAGAAGCAGATTTTGTAATCTATAACACCTGCACGGTTCGTGAGAATGCCAATACCAGAGTATATGGAAGGCTTGGGTTTTTAAACAGCCTTAAGAAGAAAAACCCGAACATGCTCATTGCATTGTGCGGATGCATGATGCAGGAAGATGTGGTAGTTGAAAAGATAAGAAAAAGCTACCGATTTGTAGATATCATATTTGGTACCCATAATATCTTCAAATTGGCAGAACTCCTATATAACAGACTACAGTCTAAGCGAATGATTATTGATATATGGCAGGGAACCGATCAAATAGTGGAAGACCTTCCAAGTGAGAGAAAATACAAATTCAAAGCCGGCGTAAATATTATGTATGGCTGCAACAATTTCTGCAGCTACTGTATTGTGCCTTATGTTAGAGGTAGAGAGAGAAGCCGTAATCCAGAGGATATCATCAAAGAAATTAAAGATATGGTGGCAGATGGCGTAGTTGAAATTATGTTACTAGGCCAAAATGTTAACTCTTATGGAAAAACTTTAGAAAAACCGATGACATTTGCAGAGTTATTATTAGAAATAGAAAAAATAGATGGTTTGGAAAGGATTCGTTTTATGACTTCCCATCCAAAGGATCTGTCAGACTCCTTAATTGAAGTAATGAAGAATTCGAAGAAAATCTGTAACCATCTGCATTTGCCTGTACAGTCAGGAAGTACCAAATTATTAAAGGCAATGAACCGAAAATATACAAAAGAACAATATTTAGATTTGGTAGATAGAATAAAAACTGCTATGCCAAACATATCTTTAACTACAGATATAATTATTGGATTCCCTGGAGAAACAGAAGAAGATTTCTTAGATACTTTAGATGTGATTAGAAAAGTGAGATACGACAGTGCCTATACTTTCCTTTATTCAAAACGTACGGGAACACCGGCAGCTGTTATGGAAACACAAGTTGAGGAAGAAGTTGCAAAGGAAAGATTTAATCGCTTATTAAAAGAAGTACAGGATATTTCAGCAGATTTAACAAAGAGGCACGAAGGATCTGTGCAAACTGCATTAGTGGAAGAAATAAACAACCAAGATTCATCTTTATTAACAGGAAGATTAAGCAACAATGTATTGGTTCATTTTCCAGGATGTAAAGAATTGATTGGAAAATTGGTCGATGTGAAATTAACAGAATGTAAAGGTTTTTATTATTTAGGAGAATTAGTGGATTAAAGATACAATATTGCCAATTTACTTTCAATGTATTTGTAATAAGATAACAATGTGAAGTATAATTTTAAAAAATTTATTAAAAAGCACATTAATATTCGTGAAATAGTGACATAATGCATAAAATATTAGTTACTATACTTGACATATTACTAAAAAAAGTATAAAATTTATATGTTGTATATTCGTACAATGAAAATTAAATAAGGAGGTGCTCCTGTGCCAGAAGAACTCAAAATAGTGATAGCTATTTTAGTTACCTTGGTAATAATTGCTCCTCTTGTTTGGAAAATTGCAATATCCTATCGTGTAAAAGTCGTAGAGGCTAAGGTAGGTTCCGCAGAAGAAAAAGCAAGGGAAATCATAGATGAAGCTTTAAAAACAGCTGAAACTAAGAAGAGAGAAGCCTTACTTGAAGCAAAGGAAGAGTCTTTAAAGACTAAGAATGAGCTTGAGAAGGAAACTAAGGAAAGACGAGCAGAATTACAGCGTTACGAAAAACGTGTTCTTACAAAAGAAGAAACCTTAGATAAGAAGACGGAAGCACTGGAAAAGAAAGAGGCTAAGCTCACTGCAAAAGAAACTGAGCTCGATAAAGTAAGAGCAGAAGCAGAAGAAATGCACAGCAGGCAATTGCAGGAGTTAGAAAAAATTTCTGGACTTACCTCCGATCAAGCAAAAGAATATCTTTTGAAAACTGTTGAAGACGAAGTGAAACATGAAACGGCGATGTTAGTAAAAGAACTTGAAAACAAAGCGAAAGAAGAAGCTGACAAAAAAGCAAAGGAATATGTTGTTACTGCAATTCAGAGATGCGCAGCAGATCATGTGGCAGAGACAACCATATCCGTTGTTCAACTTCCTAACGATGAGATGAAAGGCAGAATTATTGGTAGAGAAGGACGTAATATACGTACTTTAGAAACTCTAACCGGTGTAGATTTGATTATCGATGACACTCCGGAAGCTGTTATCTTATCAGGTTTTGATCCAATCAGAAGAGAAGTTGCAAGAATTGCACTTGAAAAATTAATTGTAGATGGTAGAATCCATCCTGCAAGAATTGAAGAAATGGTTGAAAAAGCGCAAAAAGAAGTTGAAGTCATGATTCGTGAAGAAGGTGAAGCAGCAACCCTTGAAGTAGGTGTTCACGGAATTCATCCAGAACTTGTTCGCTTACTTGGTAAGATGAAATTCAGAACAAGTTACGGACAAAATGCATTAAAACACTCTATTGAAGTGGCACAATTATCCGGCTTACTAGCCGCAGAAATTGGTGTCGATGTTAGAATGGCTAAGAGAGCCGGTTTATTGCATGATATTGGAAAGTCTGTTGACCACGAAATGGAAGGCTCACATATTCAGATAGGTGTTGAGCTATGCAGGAAGTACAAGGAAACTCCTATTGTTATTAATGCAGTAGAGTCACATCATGGCGATGTGGAACCTACCTCATTGATTTCATGCATAGTACAAGCTGCAGATACTATTTCAGCAGCAAGACCTGGCGCTAGAAGAGAAACATTAGAAACATATACTAACAGACTGAAACAGTTAGAAGATATTACGAATAGCTTTAAAGGGGTAGATAAGTCATTCGCAATACAGGCAGGTAGAGAAGTTCGTATCATGGTTGTACCGGAACAGGTTACTGATGCAGACATGGTTTTACTTGCACGTGATGTATCAAAACAGATTGAGGCCGAATTAGAATATCCAGGTCAAATTAAAGTAAATGTAATCAGAGAATCTCGTGTAACAGATTATGCAAAGTGACATTAAATAAGAAAGTTAAGATGGTTGAAAACCTTAAATAAAGGTTTCAACCATCTTTTTATTTTTTATTTAAGTTAATTAAAAAAACTTTATGCAAAAATATTATTGCGTAAAGTTTTTTAATTTACACTTATATATTACCACAAAATGGGGAAAATTTCAATACTTGTAATAAAATTAGTTTTTTTGTATAATCATTTAATCTTATTTGAAAGGAATGATTTTAATGGAGAAGGATTTCTTTGAAATGATTGTTATACAAAAACAAAAAGAAGAACTGGATAAAGTAATGTTATGTAATTCTTCAACAGAAAAGTTCGGAGTTAGACTTACAGAACAGGATGCATTACAACTTCTTAAAAGCAGAATCAGCAATTTAAGAGAACAGGAACGTGTAGAATTTGGTGAAGGAATATTGCCAAAATTAATTGTTACTTTTTGTGATTCTCCTTATATTTATCAGGATAATTATGTACCTACACTGGAGGCCTTGCAGGAAATATTTTATGAATACAAAAATGATACGCTGGATGTGTTAACAGATGATGAATTAATGGAATTTATGAAAGAGCATTTTGACGGAGACTGTCAAGGATCTATTGAGTATTTGGAAGAAACCTGTCTTGAAAAATTAGCAAGGAAAATTAGGTATGGATATGAGGAATAATTTAACGGATATAAAAAATTATGAAATGGGAGATCTGCTTTCAATTGTTTCGGATTTAGCAAAAAAATATACAAGTATGGAAAGCAGCTCTATTACTTATGAAAATGCTAGAATGTTAATGGATTCAGTTATTTACTGTTTGGAGGAATATAATAAGATTCCGGAAGAAGATAGGGAATATACAGATGAAACTGTAAATACAAAAAAATTATATGAGCAAGGCTTGCGACATGTTTATAAAAAGGTGATGAAAAGTAAGGAACTTTATGAAGAAATAATTAAAGAGTTTCACTCTTACAATTGCAGAAATTACTATGATACCATAATTAATGGTATACCAAATTTCTTTCTATGGTATGACCCTGTATTTAAGCCTCAAGATCATATCTTAACCTTAGATTATCCTACTATAAAACCATTAGGTAATCTATGTGGGGTAGATGCAATATATCAATATTTGTATAGCATAAAATTAGAATGGCAATTTTTAAATGCCTTTCCAGATGAAGCAATTATGGCATTGCTTCATCGAATGATGCCTGATTACGAGGAATTATTTTTTGACAATGTATGCAGCCAGGTTTTAAGAAATGCAATTGCATGTGTGATAGTTGAAAAACCAATAGGAATGCTGAAAATTGAGGCAGATGATTTGGAAATTATAAAGTCTTTTTTTAATCTGAAATCCAGAGAAAGTATTAATAGTGCCATTCAAATGATAACAAAACAGATAGTGAAACATGGTTCTTTTTCAAATGCCCTGCTACTGGATTATTTATTACTAGATTCTGAGGATTTTACGGTACTCCTTGAAAATGCTATAAAGTATGACACATTAGAATATCTTTTTCCACTATAAGATAGAGATTAAAGATTTATATTTTGAATTTCCCTTGAGGAAATTAGAAATGAAATGCTAACATTATTGTAAAGTAATAGGGAGGAAACTTCATTGTAGAAATCAAATCAAATATTTATATTTTGTTCTAACATACGATGGTGATATATACTTTAAATTAGACAACCTATGGTGAGTTGACTGAGAATTTAAATGTTTAAATAAAATATTACTTTACCTTGTGTTTCATATAATAAGTTTTGTATTTATGTGAGGCTTTTATTAGGGTTACATATTGTGATTATATCCATCATAATATATAACCCTTGATATTTCCTTAGCTAAGTTTTAGATTTTAATGAGATTCACCTTATTATTATATTTTGTAGATAAAAGCTTCAATATGTAAATGAATTACTTATGTTAAATGCATGTTTCCGTATTTTTATAGAACACAAATTTTCTATAAATCATAAGATTTATTCTAAATACTCTTCAAGGCAAATTCCATTCTCATATATTTCTTTTGCCGCTTCTTTGCCAACATAACGGTAATGCCAAGGTTCATAACTTATTCCTGTAATATCACTTTTATTTTCAGGATAACGCAATATAAAGCCATATTTATAGGAATTTTCCATCAGCCATTTTTGCTCAGGTGTATTTTCCTGTTCTTTATCCAGCATTTGATAACTTTTGGCAACAATATCAACGGCTAATCCTGTTTGATGTTCACTGGTTCCGGGTACAGCAATCCATTTAGCAGCTTCTACTGCTGCATCTTCATTAGAAAGGCCATTGTTTAAATATTTACCAATTTTGTTTTCAAACAGCGTTTTTTGCTTTTCCAGTGATCGATAAGAAGAACAGATAATAGGAGATAATCCTTCTTTTTCAGCATCCTCCAGCATCCTCTCCAAATCATTAAAAATTCGTTTATCAACAGAATGACCATTCGTAAAGGATTTTGTTTCTACAGTAAAATTTTCAGGCAATGTATTCCATGGATTTGCAAGAATCAGCTGCCAGTTTGTAGGAGATTGGGATGCATAACTCAAGCCGGATTTCTTTTCAAGAAATAAATCATGAATGAATAAAGAACTAATAATTATTATTAAAAATCCAAGCAATAGGGTTAGTATTTTTCTGTTATGTTTTCGCTGATTTCTCTTTTTCTTTCGTTCCTTACTATATTTATCGTCCATTTATATCTTCCTTTTCTTTCGCAAACTTGCTTTATATCTTCCTTGAAGTACATGTATCTTATAACCTCCCTTATATTTTGTCAATGTACTTCACTAATTCTTAATTAAGGATTAAGAAAATATTAAGAAGGCAATGGATATACTTTAGCTGAAGGCTAATCTATTACAAATTTTGTGCTATGCATATGTTTATATTTTTATTTCTATTATGTTCTGTTATAATGTCAACAGGACAAATGAAGGGAGGTGAAGAAATGACATTACAACAATTACGATATGTAATAGAAGTTTCGGAAATGGGTTCTATGAGTGAAGCAGCCAAGCGGTTATTTATTTCTCAACCAAGTCTCTCTAATTCTATTATGGAACTGGAAAAAGAGCTTGGAATACTTATATTTATCAGAACAAACAGGGGAATTCAATTATCCGTGGAAGGGACAGAATTCCTTGGATATGCCCGACAAGTAATAGAACAAATGGAATTACTGGAACAAAAATATGTGGCTGGTAAACATCATAGGCAAAAATTCAGTATATCTACCCAGCATTATTCGTTTGCGGTAAAAGCTTTTGTAGATTTAATCATGCATTTCGGAATGGAAGAGTATGACTTTGCTATTCGAGAAACCAGAACTTATGAAATCATTGAAGATGTGAAGATGTTAAAAAGCGAAATAGGTATTCTATATCTAAGTAATTTTAATGAAAAAGTAATTACTAAATTATTAAAAGAGAATGAGTTGGACTTTGAATTGCTTTTTTCTGTTCAACCACATATATTTGTAAGTTCCAAAAATCCTCTGGTAAAAAAATATAATGGGAATCCAGAGTATAATGGTGGAAAAGGCATTAAGTTGGAAGAGTTAGAAGATCTGCCGGTTCTTCGTTATGACCAGGGAGTAAATAATTCCTTTTATTTTACCGAGGAGATATTAAGTACATTGGAGCACAAAAAGTCCATCATGGTAAATGACAGAGCAACCTTATTTAACCTGCTTATTGGTTTAAATGGTTATACTATATCTACAGGTGTTATCAGTGAGGAATTAAACGGTAAGGATATTATATCTTTGCCTCTTGATGTGGATGAAACAATACGGGTAGGAATGATTACTCACAAGAATACAGTTCGCAGCAGACTTGGAGAAATCTTTGTAAGCAGATTAAGAGAAAATATTAAAAATGATGGTTTGGTATAGCTTTAAACTATATCAAACCATACTTTTTTCATATTTTACTTATAAATAGAATTGATATATACTAAATTCAATTAACTGGTAAGCGAAATTATTATTTAATATAAAATATTCGCTTTTAAAAATGAAACAGATAGGTAATTCTGCCTTAATATGTATGGCAGATTTCATTATCGGAATAAAGTAAGGAGAAAGCAAGCATGAGATACGAAATTAGCAAATCCAGTAATATGAATATGATGATGTGCTGTGGCCATATGTGCGGAAGCATGTATATGGTTTCTTGCTGTGCTTGTTATGATACCTGATTATATTGTTAATTATATTTAGTAAATATAAAAGACAGGTGCATAACAGTATCTGTCTTTTTATTTGTGCAAAGGCAAAGCAATTCTTGCGTGAATTTATTTGTAACAAGGTGAGCACGCTGAGAACATATTAGAAACCCAGGAAGTTGTTTGTAATGTTTCCGGGAAGCCAGAGAGGATATTCAACGTAGTTGAATTGGAAATGAGATTCACAATAATTATTAGATAAGAGAAGGTGTGAAATGGAAGGAATCATTGAAGTCAGAAATTTGACAAAGACTTTTCAAGATAAGAACAACAAAGTAGAAGCACTAAAAGACATTAATTTATCCATTCATAGGGGAGAAATATTTGGAATTATCGGAATGTCGGGAGCCGGAAAAAGTACACTGGTAAGATGTTTAAACTTTTTGGAAAAACCAACCGGCGGTACCGTATCGGTGGATGGAAAAGATTTATCCAAATTAAAAGCAAAAGAACTTAGAAATAAGCGTATGGAAATATCAATGATATTTCAACATTTTAATTTACTTATGCAAAAAAGTGTACTGGATAATATTTGCTTTCCGTTATTCATTGCAGGTGTTAATAAAAAAGAAGCAAGAGACAGAGCTCTGGAGTTACTTAAGATAGTAGGAATGGAGGAAAAAGCAAGTGCTTATCCATCCCAGCTATCAGGAGGACAAAAGCAAAGGGTTGCTATAGCAAGGGCATTGGCGAATAATCCCAAGATATTACTTTGTGATGAAGCTACCAGTGCATTAGATCCTCAGACCACAAAATCCATACTGGAGTTATTAAAGAACATTAATGAGACTTATGGAATAACTATCGTAATTATTACCCATGAAATGGCCGTAGTTCGGGAAATTTGCAGTCATGTTGCGATTATTAGTAATGGAACTCTGGCTGAAACAGGTAAAGTGATTGATATATTTACAAGTCCCAAGACGAAAGCGGCAAAAGACCTGATTCTTCATGGTGATGAGAATATTTCCAATGAACTGGCGAATCCTTATAAAGATACAACGATTAAACTGATGAAAACCAAGCGTTGTGTCAGAATCGTATTTAGCGAGAATTCTTCCTTTGAACCAGTGATTGCCAATATGGTTTTGGAACATAAAGCCCCGGTTAATATTTTAAAGGCAGACACAAAGAACATAGGCGGAATTGCCAGAGGAGAGATGATATTAGGACTTCCGGAGGATGAAGATACAGCAAGCAGAATGATTGCGTATTTAAAGGGCAGAGGTCTTGCAGTAGAGGAGGTATCAGATTATGTGGACTAAAGAAATAATAAATATGCTTTTAGAAGGTATTGCTGATACTTTGTATATGACCTTGGTATCTACCTTTATGGGTTATGTAATTGGCCTTCCTATGGGAATTGTATTAGCTGTAACCGATAAGCAGGGTATAAAGCCAAATAAATTCGTATATAAACTTTTGGATTTTGTCGCCAACGTTATAAGAAGTGTACCATTTTTAATTTTATTAATTGTTTTAATTCCATTTACCAAATTTCTAGTAGGAAAAAGTTATGGTTCCACAGCAACTATTGTACCTCTGGTTATTGCGGCAGCTCCATTTATAGCAAGATTAGTGGAATCCTCTATACAAGAAGTGGATAAGGGAGTTATTGAGGCAGCAGAAAGTATGGGTGCCGGAACCTTCACAATTATAAGGAAAGTATTATTAG
>NZ_DAMAUC010000002.1:155221-193159 GCF_032079385.1 Anaerocolumna sp. | reverse complement strand
ACATCTTTGCTTGTAGGATTAACGATAGCAACAGGAACCATATTGGGATATTCTGCTATGGCAGGTATTGTAGGTGGTGGTGGATTAGGCGATATTGCCATACGATATGGGTATAGAAGATACCAGACAGATATTATGCTGGTAACTATTGTGTTATTAATTATTTTGGTACAGCTGTTTCAGGGAATTGGAATGATGCTATCAAATAAATTAGATAAAAGAAAAAGATAGATTGTAGAAGAAAGAGGAGGAAGACTTTATGAAAAAGAAATTATTTGCAGTTATTTTAACACTATCCGTAGTAGCAGGAGCCTTAGCAGGCTGTGGTAAAAATGAATCCGTAAAAACAGAAGAAGGAAATAAAACTACTGAAGGAAGTAATACCGCTGAGGGAAATAAAGCTATTAAAGTAGCGGCATCAGCTACACCTCATGCAGAGATTTTAGAAGAAGCGCAGAAAATTCTTAAAGAAAAAGGATGGGATCTGGAGATTTCGGTATTTGATGACTATATATTGCCAAATAATGTAGTAGAAAGTGGCGAATTTGATGCAAACTATTTTCAACATATTCCATATTTGGAAAGCTTTAATGAAGAACATGGCACTCATTTAGTAAACGCAGGTGGTATTCATTATGAACCCTTTGGAGTGTATCCGGGAACAAAGACAGATTTAGCTGAATTAAAAGATGGTGACGTAATAGCTGTACCCAATGATACTACCAATGAAGCAAGAGCTTTATTATTACTTCAGGATAATGGAATCATAACTTTGAAAGAAGATGCAGGACTTACTGCTACCGTTAATGAGATTGTAGATAATCCCAAAAACATCACTATCCTGGAATTAGAGGCAGCACAGATACCAAGAGTAAAAGATGAAGTAGCATTCGTAGTATTAAATGGAAACTATGCATTGGATGCAGGATTTTCAGCATCAAAAGACGCCATTACTTATGAAAAAGCTGATTCTGAAGCTGCGAAAACTTATGTAAATGTAATTGCAGTAAAAGAAGGCAAGGAAAATAGTGAAGGTATTAAAGCTTTAGTAGAAGTATTAACCTCTAATGAAATAAAGACCTTTATTAATGATACTTATGGAGATGCAGTTATTCCTTTTAAATAAGATCTTTTAAATAACTTCAATATATTATTATATCAGTCTAAAAGGGAAGAATCTTGGCTATAAAAGAGATTCTTCCCTTTAGTTTAAATAACATCTTTAGATTTTACTCTTAGGTATGGAACAATACTTTAAATTCTTCATTTGCTGGATTCTGCAAGAAAATATTAGGTATTTCATTATTCGTCTATTTTACAAGGACCGCTACCAATATCAACAACATAGAAGTCAGCTTTGTATCCGATTTTATCTTCGTATATTTTTCCAACATTATTTATAAAAGAATCAACTTGTTCCTGGTCGACGATACTTACCGTACATCCGCCAAAACCTGCTCCGGTCATTCTGGAACCAATGACTCCTTCCTGCTCCCAGGCGGCTTCCACTAAAGTATCAAGTTCTTTACAGCTTACCTGGTAGTCATCTCTTAAAGAAATATGGGATTCCTTCATCAATTGACCAAACAGGGAAAGATTGTGATTCTTTAACGCGGTTACTGCAAGTACGGTTCTTTGATTTTCATATACAGCGTGCTTTGCACGTATTCTACAAACCGGATTTTGGATAAAGTGTTTGATTTCTTCGAATTCTAATTCCTTTAGGTCTCCAAGGGATTGTATGTCTACAATTTTCTGTAAATCAAAAAGTGCTGATTCACATTCTTCCCGTCTTTCATTATATTTGGAATCACTTAATTCTCTTTTTCGGTTGGTGTTGGCAATAATGATCTTTTTATGCCCTAAGATAACCGGTGCATATTCATACTCCAAGGTGTTAGTATCTAAAAATACCCCATGATCTTTTTTCCCCATAGCAATAGCAAATTGATCCATGATACCACAATTTACGCCAATAAATTGATTTTCAGCGGTTTTACAAAGCTGAGCCAGTTCTATCATATCAAAATCCAGCCCGCATATGGACTTTATTATATAGCCTGTTAGTACTTCAATAGAAGCAGAAGAGGATAGGCCGGATTGATTTGGAATATTACCATAGTAAAGAATATCCAAACCCTGAGGTGTTTTATAACCTTTCTCTTTAATTGCCCAGAATACTGCTTTAGGATAGTTAGCCCAGTCATCTTCTTTGGAATATTTAATATCCTCTGAATTAGAAGTGATGATTCCTAACTGATCATAATTCATGGAATAAAAGCGTAGGGTATTGCTATTATTTTTTCTCACTGCTCCATAAGTTCCTATAGTTAGAGCACAAGGGAATACATGACCCCCATTGTAGTCAGTATGTTCGCCGATTAGATTCACACGTCCCGGTGAAAAGTAAAGTTCGATATTTTCTCCTTCACCGAATATTTCATTAAATTTTTGGAAAAGTTGATTCTTCATATGGATCCCCCATTCTATATTTATGATTTTTACTATAAATATTTGTGAAAGTAATTTTAACACAATGCAAATAAAGTATAGATTTGTTTATTTGATTATTATTTTATACCTTTCAATCTAATTTTAAGTGAAAGAGTTCCAAAAAACAATGTTTTTCTTGACTTATCTATTAAATTGGAGAAATATTTGTATGTAAAAGCAATTTCATGTATTGGAATTTTCGATTTATGTGTTAAAATAGTAGAACGGGAAGAAACAAAAATAATATTTAGAATACTGAAAGTTGGAACATTCTGATGATAAATCATAAGAAAAAAGATAGTTTTATTAGGCAGGCAGGAATTCTTGCGATGGCAGGAATTATCTGCAGAATTATTGGAATATTATATCGCAGTCCTTTAACCGGAATTATTGGGGATGAAGGAAACGGTTATTATAGTGTGGCTTACAATATTTATACCATTATTTTATTGGTATCTTCTTATAGCATACCTTCTGCTATATCTAAAGTAATAGCTCAGAAACTGGCCATGAAGGAATATAAAAATGCACAAAGAATCTTTTATTGTTCTATATTGTATGTAGTGGTAGTGGGGGGATTGGCAAGTTTATTTACCTACTTTGGTGCAGGAATTTTAGTTCAGCCAAATTCTATCGGTGTACTGAAAGTATTTGCTCCGACTATATTTATTTCAGGTTTACTTGGAGTACTAAGAGGTTATTTTCAGGCCCATAGAACAATGGTACCCACTTCAATTTCCCAGATAATAGAGCAAATTATGAATGCGGTAATCAGTATTATGGCAGCTTACCTACTTATGCAAACTGTAGCAGAATCCGATTCTACCACAAAAGCTATATATGGAGCTACGGGAAGTGCCATAGGAACCGGTACCGGAGTTTTGATTGCATTTGTATTCATGTTACTGGTGTATTTGGTTAATAGGAAAATAATCCGCAAAAGATTAGAAGCAGACACCCATAGCACTGTCTCACCTTACAGTGAGATTATAATGAGCATATTGCTGACAGTTACTCCATTTATTTTAAGTACTTTCATCTATAATTCAACTACCTCCTTGAATCAAACTATATATTCGAAAATATTAATAAATTTAAAGGGAATGGACGAGGTTAGTGTTACTACTCAATATGGAATATTTGCCGGTAAATCTGTTGTAATAGCTAATATCCCTATTGCAATTGCGTCAGCCATATCCTCTGCTGTGATACCAAGTATTGCAGGCACTTATATTCAAGGTGATATAGCAGGCACCAATCAAAGAGTTGATAAAGCAGCTCAAACTACTATGATGATAGCAATACCGTCAGCAGTTGGGCTTGCGGCGCTGTCCATCCCTATTGTGCGACTTTTGTTCCCACAAAAAGAATCCTTGCTGCAAGCGGCAGGATTACTGTGTGTTCTTAGTATTACAGTAGTATTTTATTCCTTATCTACTTTATCCAACGCTGTCTTACAAGGAATTGGAAAAGTAAACCTGCCTGTTATCAACGCCTTTATTTCTTTAGTGATACAGACTGCTTTTTTAGTTGTTATTTTGTTAACTACTAACATGAACCTTTATGGGCTGGCAGTTGCATCCATTATATATTCTTTGTTAATGTGTATTTTTAATGGCATATCCATTCGTAAAAGTCTTGGATATAAGCAAAATTTCAGAAAATGTTATATTATTCCCTTTCTTTCTTCTCTAATTATGGGAGCCGTGGCTGGATTAATTTATATGGGACTGTATACATTAATAAAGAGCAACGCAATTTCATTATTTATAGCAATTATTTTTGGTGCTATTTTATACTTTGTTTTAATGATTAAATTAAAAGGTATTACCAAAAGTGAGTTAGAAGGTTTGCCAAAAGGCAACTTAATTATTAAGGTATTTAAGAAAATAAGAATATTATCATAATAAAAGGTTTACGAAAGAAACTTAAACATCTTACAATTTTATAAGATAGAATACTTTTTAAGGAGGAATGAAAATTCATGATGAATCCAGCTAAATTATTTAAAATAAAAGGTGCCTGGGATAAATTTTCCCAAAACCACCCTAGGTTTGTTCAATTCCTGGGAGCAGTAAACAGAGACGGTATTAAGGAAGGAACCATTATTGAAATCAATGTGGTAACACCAGAAGGAAAGAACATAAGTTCCAATCTTAAAATTACGCAATCAGACATTGAATTATTCAAGGAATTATCAGAAATCTCTAAAAGTTAATTATAACTTTAAGATTTGTAAATAAATCTAATTTTCTCCGGTTTTCTTTATAATTTAAGAAAACCGTAGAAGCTATAGATGAAAGCTTAAAGCTATGCTATACTTATGTTATAATTAAAACACAGAATAGATAAAAAGTAAGGGGATTGAATTTTGGATAAGAAATTAAATATTTTAAAACAGTACTTTGGGTACGATAATTTCCGGGAAGGGCAGGAAGTTCTGATAGACAGTATATTAGAAGGCAGAGATACATTGGGAATTATGCCTACCGGAGCCGGCAAATCGCTTTGTTTTCAGATACCGGCATTAATGTTTGAAGGAATTACTCTTGTAATATCACCGCTTATATCTCTTATGAAAGATCAAGTAAGTGCTCTTAATCAGGCAGGCATACATGCCGCATTTCTAAATAGTTCTTTAACAATGAAACAATATCAGTTAGCACTCCACAATGCCAGTAAAGGACAATACAAAATTATATATGTAGCACCGGAGCGTTTAGCAACGGAGGAATTCTTAGCATTTGCTATGGGTGTAAATATATCCATGGTCAGTGTGGATGAAGCACACTGTGTATCCCAATGGGGGCAAGACTTTCGTCCAAGCTATCTAAAGATAATGGAATTCATTGATAAGCTTCCGAAAAGGCCTGTAATCAGTGCTTTTACTGCAACAGCAACGAGATTAGTAGTGGAAGATATTGCTGAGATCTTAAGATTAAAGTCACCTAAGATTTTGACCACGGGATTTGATAGAAAAAATCTCAGCTTTTCTGTACAAACACCAAAAGATAAGTATGAAGTGGTAAAGAATTATATTTCGGAGCATTTTGCGGACAGTGGAATCATTTATTGTTTAACCCGAAAGGTTACGGAAGAAGTATGTGAAAGACTAAATAAAGATGGTATATCTGCGACCAGATATCATGCGGGTTTAAATGATGCTGAACGAATCCGCAATCAGGATGACTTCATCTATGATAGAAAACCGATTATGGTTGCAACCAATGCATTTGGAATGGGAATTGATAAATCCAATGTTCGGTATGTCATTCATTATAATATGCCTAAAAATATAGAAAGCTATTATCAGGAAGCAGGAAGAGCCGGACGTGACGGAGAACCGGCGGAATGTATTCTTCTATATTCCGGTCAGGATGTTGTAACCAATGACTTCTTTATTGAGAACAACGTAGAAAACGAAGAATTAGATTACCAAATGCAGCAGATAGTAAAAGAGAGGGACCGTGAACGATTAAAAAAGATGACCTTTTACTGTTTTACTAATGAATGTTTAAGAGATTATATTCTACGGTATTTTGGAGAGTATGGTTCCAATTATTGCGGTAATTGTTCCAATTGTTTAACTCAGTTTGAAGAAAAAGATGTAACTTATATGGCATCTCAAATCATCGGGTGTGTCAAGGCAAGCAATCAAAGATATGGCATGGTAGTTATTGCAGATACGGTACGTGGAAGTAATACAGCCAAACTTAGGAATTATAAAATGGATAAGAACTTGTTCTATGGCAGTTTATCCGGTGAGCCTATCTATCGTATCCGTCAGGTAATAAATCATTTAATACTAAACGATTATTTATATCTTACCAACGATCAATATGCTGTGTTAAAACTTACAGGGACTTCTTTATATGTGTTAGAAAGTGAAATCACTATTATGATGAAGTTCCCAAAAGAATTAAAGAAAGAAGTTTCGAAGGAAAATACGGCTAATAAGAAAAAGAAATCCAGTTTGGCAAAGGGCGGAAATCAGGACGAGATAGAAGTAGATGAAGTACTGTTTGAAAAACTTAGAGAGCTTCGATTAAGTATAGCAAAAGAAGAAAAGGTACCTCCTTATATTGTATTTTCAGATAAAACTTTAAAAGAGATGTCTTTTAAAAAGCCGGTGGATGAAGCAGGGATGCTGGAAGTGTCTGGTATAGGTAAATTTAAGTTTGATAAATATGGTGAGAAGTTTATAGATGTTATAAAAACATATTAGCAGTGATAAAAAATATAATATAAAAATGGCTGCAAAAACTGCCATTCTAATGTAAATCAGCATAGTTGAATTCTAAGATGAGAATATCCTGAAGGTGAAATTCTCCGACCTGGAATTTAACTATGCTGATTTTGACTATGCATGAGTTTGCTTTTGTTATGTACAGAGACAAATTAAGATATATCGTTTGTTTAACTTATGTAAGGATTAAATTATCATTTCAAGCGTTCTTTCAGGTTAATTTTCTCTTCTTAAAAATTTCATCTATTAGCGCTATATCTCCCTTATGCCCTTCACATTTCTTCAAAGCTAAGGAAAGTTCTAAGGGCTCATTAGCTAATCAAAGAGACTTATTAAGTTAGTATTTATAATTTCACGACAAATCGAGCGCTTGACATATAATGGAAAGCATGAGAGAATTAAATTTAATAAATTATAATTTTAAAAGTATTATATGCAAATGCAGTGTGCTTTTGAAAACCGGAAATCCTTAATGTTATGTATGGATATTCTCTGATGACATAATATAACACGTATATAAAGTAATAGGTGTTTTTTAAAGTAAATTTGCTTTCATTATAAAGAGGGAGGATTTGATGAATAAGATTTTAAAATTTATCCTGGTTTTGGCAATAACGATGGGGAGTTTGACAGGATGTTCCTTTGAAACAAAGAACGACGAGCTGTACAACAGCAAATTGGAGGAGATAACCGTCCATTTAGACAAGTATAGGGAAAGTGTTGACGAATTAATTAAAAGCCCCCAAAATGGAAACAATTCGACGCAAAAGGAACTGGCGACCTATTCCTCTGATAGTGCATTGAGCGGAACACTAAGGATATCTGTTATGTGGCCGGACAATGAAACGAATTTAATTGCGGTGGCGGCAAAGGAATTTCAAGCTTTGTACCCCGAGGTTAAAATTCAGATACAGTTTCATGATGATGTCTTGAAGTACCAAGCACAAACCTCAGTGGAGCTGATGAGTAACACAGCGGCGGATATTATCGATTTGTCCTATATGCCTTATGAGCGGTATGCCGCTGCAGGGCTGCTTGCGGATTTATACCCATTGATGAATGCAGATGACAGCTTCCACAAAGAGGATTATTTTGTCAATATTTTTGAGGCATTTGAAGATAGTCAATATGGTCTGGTTGTAGTTCCGTTGTCGTTTATATTTAATTCTGTTTCCATGCGTCAGGACTTTATGAAGTCCTTTGATGCCGAGTTTGTAAACCGAGGGGGCATATCCTATCAGCAGATGCTGGATTTGTATGTTAGTGCACAGGCGGAAATGGAAGATGAGAATTTGTATATGTCCGAATATGCAAGTGCCACAGGTTGGTTTGAGTTTGAGTGGGATAACCTTGTTGACACGAGAAACAAAAAAGCATATATGAATACTCCTGAATTTTTAAGTAATTTAGAAAAGATAAAGCGTATTAAACTAACTGAAAATGTGATACAAACAAAGGATGGACCTGGAGTTCTAGGAGGAGGTTACTTTCGGGACAAAATTTATAAGAGGAACCCTGCTGTGCTGTTTGTTCTAAATTTGTCAATAGAGGAGGTCATGCAAACGTTACTTCCGTTTAATGATATGATTTATTCAAAACCGATACCGATAATATCTGACGGAATGCCGACAATATACGCACTATTTGTGCTTGGCATAACGAATACGTGTCAAAACAAAGAACTTGCGTGGAAATTTCTTTCCTATTGCATGGCAGAACGGGCGCTTCCTGTAAAAGAAGTAGACACAAACAGTTTCTTTTTCCGACTAGGATTTCCTATAAATAAGCAAAATTTTAGAAAGCTTGTTCAAGCTGTTGCCAATGATACATTGAGAAAAGGTGGTGGGGTGGGTTATTCGTTTTCGGGAAACCGTACCGCTGCGATAGAGGAAAGCATGGAGCTGGTAGAGAAGTGGTGTGGCATGAAGGGCAGAGTGAAGCAAATGATGGATTATAACTTATTTTTAGATTTAATCTATCCTGACTTGTATCAATATTTAATTGGAAAGCAAACAGCGGAGCAAACAGCTGCACGTATTCAAACAAAAACAGAGATTTATTTGAACGAGTAGTCTATCGTTGTATTACATTGAAATCATAACGAAGAGATGCATGTTACGGTTTGAAATGAATATGGCTATGAATGAGAGGGGGAGTTTGATGAACGCAACTATAAGGAGAAGAAACAAAAAAAAACACAGGGAATGGGTGTTGTGGCTGTTGTTGTTGCCCAGCCTGATGGGAATGCTGATTTTTTATTTGTTTCCATTTTTCCTTTCCATGTATTATGCAATGATTGATAATGTGGTATCACGCAGGTTTGTTGGGTTACAAAATTTTATTGATACATTTCATAATTTGTCGTTTCAGCAGGCATTGAAAAACACGGCACTTTTTATACTGGTCGGTGTGCCGTTGAATTTGATTTGCTCCTTTACCATTGCCAGCCTTCTTAAAAAAGTGACAAAGTTGAAAGTTTTTTTTGGCTTAATTTTTCTTATCCCTATGATTATTCCGGCAGGAGCGGTGGTGTTTGTCTGGAAAAGCATATTTGATGTCAACGGAATATTGAACTGGGTGTTGTATTCCGTTGGTTTGCCAATGAAAAACTGGTTGGAAAGTGAATGGGTGTTGGGGATTGTTATTATTATATTTTTATGGAAAAATATTGGTATTGGTATGATTTTGTTTTGGACAGGACTGAACCGAATTCCAAAAACCTATTACGAAATGGCGAGGGTAGAGGGTGGTGGTGCAATGGGTCAGCTTTTTCATATTACGCTGGTGTATATTATGCCGACTGGGTTTGTGGCAGCACTTCTGTCTATCATTAACTCGTTTAAAATTTTTAAGGAAATTTTTCTCTTATTTGGGAACTATCCGTCGGAATGGGTCTATCTGCTTCAGCATTATATGAATAATCAATTTTTAGCTGCTAATGCACAGAAATTGAGTGCTTCTGCAAGTATTATTTCTGCTTTTATTGTTAGTGTATTGTTTTTCTTCTTCCATTCACAGCGAAAGCTATCCGAACATTTTAGTTGAGAGGAGGAGAAAGATGATAAAGAGAAAAATGTGGAAGAGTGGGTTGCTTTATATCGGTATCATGGTATTTGCACTGGTCACTCTGCTTCCGATTGTGCTGCTGCTAACTAATTCATTGATGAGCGGGCGAGAGATAGTAAGCCGTTATTCTATGGATATAACGATTTTTAATGTATTGAATACGGAATACATAAAAGTTGGTGATGAATCCTTTCATTTTGTTGAAATGGCATTTTTGCCGGATTATATTACCTTTCATCAGTATTTTAAATTGTTTTTTAACAGTCCCGAATACTTAAGGCTGTTTTGGAACTCAGTCATTTTATGCGTGCCGATTGTTGTGGGGCAATGTATCATTTCTGTGCCGGCAGCTTACGCATTTGAGCGGTTGCAATGGAAATACAAGGAGTTTTTGTTTTATATATATATCATTGTGATGCTGATGCCGACACAGGTTTTGCTGGTACCCCATTATCTTCTGGCGGAAATGGTAACGCTGCCGCCTTATTTGGCCATTATATTGCCGGGTATTTTCAGTCCCCTTGGTGTTTTTTTACTGCGGCAGCAGCTGAAGGGATTTCCTCATGAGTGCTTAGAAGCGGCACAAGTGGATGGTGCGGCACATGGAACTATTTTGTATCATATTGTATTGCCGAATATGAAGCCGAGCGTGGCGGTGCTTGTTGTGATTACCTTTGCAGATTATTGGAATATTGTTGACCAGGCGATTGTCTTTATTAAAAATGCGTTTGACGAGCCCATGTCGATTGCATTGTCAAAGGTGATGCAGAACGACACAAGTATGTTTTTTGCGATGGCTTGTTTTTATATAGTTCCGATTGTGGTATTGTTTATGGCTTGTCGAGATTATATATCACAGGAGCTGTCTTTTGTTGGGGTAAAAAATTAGAGGGGAGGTTGCATATGCGAATCAGGAAACGCTGGGTGTTGATAGGTATTATTTTTTTATTATTTGTTGTGGGCTGTACCATCTATTCACGTACCTATTATCAATGGAATTTGCCGAAAGTAGAAATAATGGCACCAAGGTCGGGATCGTTACTGTTAGGGCAGTACGATGTGCGGAGTGTTTCTAAAAAGGTAGAAGGGTCAAGCGGCTTTACACACAGTACGCAGATTTTGCTTCCGCTTACGGTAAATTATTTCTATGTAGATGATGAGGCGGAGGTTACGCTGACCGGAATCAGAAGCAGTACAAGAAAGGGGCGTGTAACCTCTATTACCAATACAAAGGAAAACCTTGTGCTGACCATTGGCTTTCATGCTGAAAATTTTGCGGACGGGGAGTCGGTTGATGTGTCAATTATGAAAGAAACGACTCTGTTAAGTAATATTATGCCTAAAAGCGCACTGCATGAAGATGATAAAGGAGCGTACCTGTTTGTGGTTATGAAAGAACAGGGAGCTTGGGGGCGTGAGTATGTGGTACGGCGCATGGACGTGACGGTTTGGGTGAGCACAGAGCAGGAGTTTTCAGTTAACTCAACTATTGAAAACCCTGTGGTGTTTGCCAGCGACAGTAAGCTTGCGGACGGACAGCAGGTAAGGTTTTATCCGTAGGGAGTGGAAGGTTTAGTGGGACTGCTTTATGCTTTATAATATAATATTTGGAATATTATTCTTAATATGTTTTCTCAATAAACGGTTTAATTGAGTGTTTTTTGTAAAAAGGAAACATATTAAAATCATATTCCAACATATGGATATCACTATTTACTTAATAATTCTTTTACAACTTCTCTGCCTTCAGCAGCAACTTTTTCTTCATCAATGTTCTGAAGAATTCCGTCTTTTACAACAACTTTTCCCTGAACCATAGTAAGAGCTACCGATTCCTTAGTGCCGATAGTGGCAAGCATGGATTTTGTATCATAATCTGCACCTACCAGTTCAGCTTTTGTACTGTCTACCATGAATAAATCTGCCATCATACCTTTTGATAACTGTCCAATATCATTTCTTCCAAGGATCTTTGCGCTGCCATTGGTAGCAATCTTTAAGATATCATAACCACTCGGAGCCTGTTTACTGGAATTGAGACGATGTAACAGGTAAGAAACTCTTATTTCTTCCATAAGATTGGAGGCATCGTTACTTGCACTGCCGTCAACTGCCAATCCAACTGGAACGCCAAGCTCTAACATTCTTGGAATCTTTGCAATACCGGAGGATAGTTTCATATTAGAGATAGGGCAGTGGGCAACACCGGTACCGGTATCTGCTAATAGTTGTAATTCTTCCTCATTAAAATGTATGCCGTGTGCAAACCATACATCATTACCAATCCAACCTAGCTGTTCCATGTATTCTAAAGGTCTGACACCATATCTTTCCAAAGTATATCTTTCTTCATCTATTGTTTCTGCCAGATGTGTATGCAATCTTACACCTAAGCTTCTTGCTAATAAAGCACTTTCTTTTAATAAATCAGAGGAGACGCTAAAAGGTGAACATGGAGCCAATGCAACCTGTCTCATAGAGCCTTTATCAGGATTGTGATATTTGCTTACAAGTCGCTCACTGTCTTTTAAGATGGAATCAATATCCTGTACTACAGAATCAGGAGGTAAACCGCCGTCTTTTTTACTTAAATCCATACTGCCTCTGGAGGCGTACATTCTGACACCTAAATTAGAAGCTGCTTCAAACTGAGCGTCGATTAATTGTGAACCGCCTTGATTTGGGAATACATAGTGATGATCAAAACATGTAGTGCAGCCATGTTTCATTAATTCACCCATACCAAGCAAAGAACTATATCTGATAACATCGGCATCAATATTTTTCCATATTTCATATAAAGTTTTAAGCCAATCAAAAAGTTCCATGTTTTGAACTTGCGGAAGGTTTCTTGTAAAGTATTGATATAAATGATGATGTGTATTAATTAAGCCGGGATATATAATCATATTAGCGGCATCGACTATTTCATCTGCAATAAATTCCTTAGGATTATCCGGATCAAAAGAACCAATTTCTTTAATTTCCCCATCTTCAATATAAATGTAACCATTCTCATATAAATTGTCATTTTTGTCACAGGTTACGATACATTTTGCATTTTTAATCAAGGTTGTTCTCATCGTTTTGTCCATTGCTTGTCCCATCTTAATTTCATGGGATACTGCCATATGATTCCATGTTAAAGGCAGTGCAAATTATCCTTTCTTTATTTTCTGCAATTTTTGATTTCTAAAATTTCGTTTGCCTTACTTTGAATTCTTCGCTTCACTTTTTAAGTTAACATACTATGATGAGTTTTATGGAAGTACAGTGATAGTTTTTGCTTCCCCACAGCATGTTCCTGTATAAAATATAGCATATTTCTTTAAAATTCTCAACTTGAACAGGTATTGGATAGGGATAAATTACAGAATATATATTTGGAGTGCCGGTACTTAGCATATGGATTCTTACGCCGTATCCCTCCAGTTATTACTATTAATTATAGATAGTATAATCAGAGTTTATATTTATAAAGGAATAATAAATTTCTTGCATAAATATTGCATCAGAATGTAATTTTTGCTTGCAATATGAAAAAGAATCATATAGAATGTATATTAAAATTTAATGTATTATTGTATACAATAATAAAATATCAGTATATATTATTAACAACTTCAAAAGATGGAAATTCTCATAGATTCATGGTGAAAAATATATTATCCGGGAATCTGAATATTATTAGGAAACGTATTCCATAGGCTATTTAAGGAGGAGAACTATGTCATTAACATTATCAAAGAAGGCGCAGGCGGTAAAGCCATCTTCAACACTTGCAATTACAGCAAGAGCAAAGGAATTAAAATTACAAGGTATCGATGTGGTTGGTTTTGGAGCAGGGGAACCTGACTTTAACACCCCTGATAATATTAACGATGCTGCCATAAAGGCAATTCATGATGGATTTACAAAATATACGCCAGCTTCTGGTACCATAGAATTAAAAGAAGCAATCTGCAAGAAGTTTAAGATTTTTAATAAATTAAATTATACAACGGATCAAATAGTGATCAGTAATGGTGGAAAGCATTCTTTAACTAATATATTTGAAGCTATTCTGAATCCCGGAGACGAAGTAATTATACCGGCACCTTTTTGGTTAAGCTATCCTGAAATCGTGAAATTAGCAGATGGTATACCGGTTATTATTCGTGCTGAAAAATCTCAGAATTATAAAGTGACAGCGGAGCAAATTGCAGCAGCCTGTACGGATAAGACAAAGGCCTTCATATTGAATTCTCCCAACAATCCAACCGGGATGATTTATACAAAAGAAGAGTTGGAAGCCATAGCGAAAGTAATTATTGAAAAGGATATTTATGTAATATCCGATGAAATATATGAATATCTGGTATATGGTGAGAATGAACATGTAAGCATTGGAGCTCTAAATGATGAAATATTTAAGAGAACCATTACTTGCAGCGGATTATCTAAAAGTTATGCCATGACTGGATGGAGGATTGGATACACTGGTTCTTCAAAAGAAATAGCAAAGTTAATGAGCAGTATACAAAGCCATCAAACCTCTAATCCTAACTCCATTGCTCAAAAAGCTGCCACAGAGGCTTTGAACGGTCCACAGGAAACCGTTTATATCATGAACATGGAATTTAATAATAGAAGAGAATATATGATGAAAAGAATAGGAGCAATGCCCTACGTAGACGCAATTACTCCTTTAGGGGCTTTCTACCTATTTGTAGATACCGGTGAAGTATTAAAGAAAGAATATAAAGGAAAAGCAATTGAAACCACAGCAAGACTTGCAGAAATCTTAATTGATGATTATAATGTAGCTGTAGTACCTTGTGGTGATTTTGGATTTGACGACCATATTCGTTTATCTTATGCAATTTCTATTGAGCAGATAGAGAAAGGATTGGATCGTATTGAAAATTTATTAAAAACTCTATAGCTTGTTGCAGTTTTTAATAGTAATATTTAGGAGGAAATAGAATGGATAAGTTTGGATTTATTGGATGCGGTAATATGGGCTATCCAATGCTTCGGGGTGTCAAGAATGTTTTTGGATCGGATTTTGTTACCTTTACAACTGCAAGTGCAGAAAGACGTGAATTAATAAAGAAAGAAACCGGAGTTTCCTATGTATCTGATAATGTTTCCGTTGTAACCTCTTGTAAATACATCATTCTTGCTATTAAGCCTCAGAAATACGAAGAAGTTTTTAAAGAAATTAAGAATTGTCTAACGAAAGAACATATTGTAATCTCCATTGCAGTAGGTTATCCTATTGAAAACATAAAGAAAACCCTGGGATCTTCAGTAAGAGTAGTTCGTGCAATGCCTAATACCCCGGCTCTGGTAGGAGAGGGCATGTCCGGTGTCTGTTTCTCAGAAGATACATTTGCAGAAGAAGAGAAGGAAACTATTAATCGGTTCTTTTGCTCCTTCGGCAAATATGAAATCTTTGATGAGAAACTAATGGATGCAGTAGCTTGTGCCAGTGGAAGTTCACCTGCTTATGTATACATGTTTATAGAAGCGCTTGCAGATAGTGTTGTAAAGTATGGGATACCTAGGAATAAAGCTTATGACTTAGTTTCCCAGACAGTATTAGGTGCGGCAAAAATGGTTTTAGAGACCAAAGAACACCCCGGCAAATTAAAGGATCAAGTATGTTCACCAGGTGGAACTACTATTGCAGGTGTAGCGGCCCTTGAGGAAAATGGCTTCCGTAATGCCGTTATTAAAGCTACGGATGCTTGTTATGCTAAGGCAAATAATATGAAGAAATGATATAAAGAAATATAAATTCGAAAAGAAGTTTTTTCAATATTAGGAAAAGAGAATGGATATGGGAGAACATAAAAGATTACAAAGAGATCTTATTTATAAAGGACATATTGTAAATGTATACGAAGATACCATGCAGTTACCGGACGGTAGAACAGCAAAGTGGGATTTTATAGAACATAAGGGTGCAGCAGCCATTATTCCTGTTGATAGGGACGGAAAAATCATTATGGTAAGACAGTACCGAAATGCACCGGAACAATATGTTCTTGAAATACCGGCAGGCGGATTAAATCCCGGAGAAGACATGAAAACCTGTGCGGCAAGAGAATTAGAGGAAGAAACAGGTTATCGTTCGGAAAATATAGAGCATCTGGTTGATATCTATACCACTGTAGGATTTTGCAACGAAAAAATTGGAATCTATTGTGCATATGACTTAATGCCATCAAAACAAAAGCTGGATGAAGATGAATATGTGACGATAGAAAAATACACTTTGGAGGAATTGGTTTCACTTATATATGATGGAACTATCACAGATGGTAAGACCGTATCCGGTATTCTGGCTTATAAGAATAAGATGTGACTTAATATAATAACATGATTGCATGTATATAAAGAGTACTTAACACTAGTTGTTAGTACTTTTTATTTTTTAAGAAATTGTTCCAAAGAAAAAAGTCTCCTAAAAATATCCTTTTAGACATTTGATATAGTAGTACTTTCAGCTATATCTCTTGCCATAACTGTAACATAACGTCTGGAATACTTTTTACTTTAAAATCATATGTTATGATAATAGTTTAATTGTACAACTTCTAAATTTTTATAGTTACACATATGGGTAGGAGGCTTGTTTATGAATTACTTAAAAGCAAAGTTACGAAAGCTTGGGGAAGTGAAGTTTGGTATTCTTATTCTGGGGATTGGATTTATTCTTGGTCTATTATTCGCCGCTGTCTTTAAAAGACTGTACTGGAATCAGATTAATATATTAGATAAAGAATATATTTCTAAGATAAGAGAAACTGTTATTGATCATAGAATCTTGCTTAGATATGTTTTGTGGAACAATTTAAAGATATTTATTCTGTTTTGGGTGTTTTGCTGTACCGCTTTAGGAATACCATACATAGCATTTTCACTGGTTTATGGAGGATTTCGGGTAGGATTATTTGCTACTGTCATTATAATGCGGTACGGAATTAAAGGAGTATTGCTCTTATTTGCTTATACTTTCCCACAAATTATTGTGTACGTACCCGTTGCTTTTGTCAGCTTAAGAGCCGGTTATTGGCTGTGTAAAAGCATGTATCATGAAACAAGGCTTGGTACAAAGGGAAAAGCGGAAAGATTAATAAAGCATATAGGTCTTATATTTGTACTGGGAATTATCTTAACTTTGGGCTGTCTAATAGAAACATATATTGGCTCTTTTATATTACAGAAGATCTTGTACTTATTCTAAATTCTAAGTATATTACAATGTTAAATTATGCAAACTTAATCTTGTTTCATTTCTTTACACTAACATAAAAAAATGTTAAAATAAAGAAAGCATGTACTTAAATAGAAACTATAAAATACATATGGGTTAAGTGAAACAAAGCGGGTTGCAATTATTTAGTTTATACGAAGGAGAGAGGTAATAATGGAGAGTTCGTTGCGGGATTTTTTAATGTATATGAAAGATGTGAAAAATGCTTCACAGAATACCTTGTTGTCTTATAAAAATGATATAGCAAAATTATTTCGTCATTTGAATAAACAAAATATAACAGATGTTGAGAAGATAAATGAGACAAGCTTAAATTCTTATGTGCTATCAATGGAAAGGAATGGGATGTCACCTGCAACGGTCTCAAGAAATATTGCTTCAATAAAGGCATTTACCTTTTACCTTATTAAAAAGGGAAGATTACATCAGGATCCTACGGAACGTATGAAATCACCAAAAGTTGAGAAAAAGCCTCCTAGCACTTTAACACTGGAGGAAGTGAATCGTTTATTGGAGATGCCTAATACGGATACTATAAAAGGAATTCGGGACAAAGCTATGTTAGAGCTATTGTATGCAACGGGAATTCGTGTATCGGAACTGATTTCACTAAAAATTGAAAATATAAATTTGAAAAGCCGCTACATTGTATGCTGCAGTTCCAAAAATGAGCGAATTATACCATTTGGCTCTATGGCAGCAGGAGCAATGGAGAATTATTTTCAACATGCACGAGATAAATTCCTGAAAGAGAAAGAATCGGATATTTGTTTTATGAATGTTTCCGGTGAGCCCATGAGCCGCCAGGGCTTTTGGAAAATCATTAAAGCATATGGAAAGTCCGCGGGAATTACTCATGAAATAACACCACAAATTTTAAGACACTCCTTTGCACTTCATATGATAGAAAATGGTGCTGATATTGCCAGTATTCAAGAATTGCTGGGGCATACCGATGCAGCTGCCACCCAAGTATATCTTGGAAACCGCAGCAAAAAAATCCGTGATGTTTATATGGGGGCCCACCCACGGGCATAATTGGGATACGAATATATGGGTTTGTTACAAAAATGTCATTCTGAACCTAAAAAGTGAAGAATCCTATTTAAGTAAGATTCTTCACTAAAGGTTTAGAATGACATTTTTTATTATAGATGATCTGCAATAAAGTAGATTAGTTTCTCGGATTCAGCCCATCCCAAACATGAATCTGTTATGGATTTACCATAGATATGTTCAGAAACCTTTTGATTACCTGATTCGATATAGCTTTCAATCATAACACCTTTTACCATATTGGCAATGTCTTTGTTCACGGAGCGGCTGTGTAGTACTTCACTAATAATTCTTGGCTGCTCAGAATAAATTTTGTTTGAATTGTTATGGTTTGCATCGATGATAGCAGCTGGATTTGCTAAATCCCGCTCATTGTACATTTCGTACAAACGGTTTAAATCTTCATAGTGATAGTTTGGAATGCTATTACCATGTTTGTTTACAGCACCTCTAAGGATGGTGTGAGCAAGAGGGTTACCGGATGTGCTTACTTCGTAGGAACGATACAGAAAAGTATGCTGTCCTTGGGCTGCTACAACAGAGTTAAGCATTACGGAAAAATCTCCGCTGGTTGGGTTTTTCATTCCGGCAGGACAGTCCATGCCACTGATGGTTAAACGGTGCTGTTGGTCTTCAACAGAACGTGCTCCAACTGCCACATAGGATAATATGTCTTCCACATAGGGCCAGTTTTCCGGATATAACATTTCATCCGCTGCAGTAAGTCCGGTTTCTGCTATAGCACGAAGATGCATTTTACGCATAGCAATCAGTCCTTCATGCAAATCCGGCTCTTTCTCTGGATCTGGTTGATGTACAATTCCTTTATAACCTTCACCGGTGGTTCTTGGCTTATTGGTATATATTCTTGGAATAATAATTATTTTATCTTTTACCTTTTCCTGCACCTTTGCCAGTCTGGTTATATAATCACAAACAGCATCTTCGTGATCTGCAGAACAAGGGCCAATAATAACTAGAAATTTATCGGATGCTCCTGTTAAGACGTCTTTTATTTTTTCGTCTCTTTCTTTTTTTATCAAAGCATCTTTTTCTGGTAAGGGATAAGTTTGAATCAACTCAGAAGGAGAGATTACTTTTTTCTTAAATATAAAACTCATAGTATGAATCTCCTTTACACTAGTTAACGAAAGAATTTAGTTTTTTACATTTTATACTCTTTATTATATTAAGTCAACCAATTCCATAGAAACAGTTGAAATTTGGACTATTCAATCAATATTATAAAAATAAAGAGGATTCTTTCGTTCATTTTATACCCGGAGCAATATTTGCTTACTCATATAATTAAATTGTAGTGTATTTAAGACTTCCCCTGGTAACAATAATTTCATTTTGTAACAAATTAAGAATTCTTATTGCTATCCAATGGAAAAAAGAATAGAATGTTATTTGTCATATTGTGCTTGCACCCAAATTCGCAGGCATTAAAAGAATGGAGGATTAGCATGGATTTTCAGAGAATTCCAAAACCGGGTGAAATTTATAAACATTTTAAAAATAAATTATATCAAATTATTACAATAGCAATACATACAGAAACAAAAGAGCAACTGGTTATTTATCAGGCCTTATATGGCGACTATAAAATATTTGCCAGACCATTGAATATGTTTATAAGTGAAGTGGACCATAATAAGTATCCGGAAGCAAGCCAGAAATATCGGTTTGAATTATGGGGCAATAACTATAATACGGAGTCTTCGTTAAATAGCAGTACTGCTAATACCCAAGAAGAAGCTGCCTCGACTAGTCATGATAAACCAGAGTATGAAGAGAAGATTGTACTTTTGCAGGATAAGGCTACAGCGGAGGCCGGTGTCAATTCTGTTCTTCTTCAATTTTTGGATGCAGCATCATATAATGATAAGCTGGAAGTTCTTTTAAGTAAAAAGAAATATATTGATGAACGATTGCTAAATGATATGGCAATATCCATTGATTGTACCATTGAGGAAGGAACTATTGAAGAAAGAATAAAAGGTTTGGTATTTGCATTAGAAACTTTGGCCAGATTTGAAAATAAACGTTTGAGATAAATAGCATAAAAGAAAAGTGAGTTGGAAGATAGAAAGGGATATCGGTATAGAGGAAAAATCTATAACCGGTATCCGGTTCTATCTTGCAGCAATTCCAATTATTATTCTAAGTTTAATCTCCTTTTGAAAATTATATTTGTAGTAATATAGAAGATTGTACTTAGTACTAACTGATAAACAATAATGCCTATTATTAATTTTAGCGGTATTATATTATTACCGTTTGCAATTATGGAACTGAAAACCTTTGTTATTACAAGGAGTAAAAGTAATAATAGCTGCATGACAGCACTAATACCAATATAAGAAACAAAAGCTCCAACTAATCTATTTTTGGTAAATAATTGTCCTATGGCAATGGATGCATAGATTAATGATATATAAGTAGTAACAGACGTAAAGCAAAATAGTAATAAGGTAATTATGGTTAATGAGATACTATTACCTGTTGTAGCTCCAAACTGAAGTAAAAGCTCATTCAAACTGTTCAAAACCAACTTTATATTTTCTGGCGTGCCAATAGCCAAAACTGCGGAACCAAGGATAATGATAATACTTATAAGCAACCATGCTAAGGTAGCAAGGTATTTGGATGTAATTAATTGATGGGTTTTCGCTGGTAACGTAAACATTAAATAACCTTCATCAGATAAGAGATTCTTATAAAATCGATAAATCATTAATAAAAAGGAGGTTATGAAGATGGCTATAATCGATAATATAAATAGTACTTGCATAATCGCTGGAATTATCATAAGAGATCCATCAAATATGTCCAATAAAAGTATGAGCCTGTTGAGTCCTGTCGTTATTAACATAATAAGGTACAGAGAAATTAATATTCTAGATGTTGCTTTAAATTCATATTTTAATAATTTCCCTAACATTTAAACACCTCCCTAAATAATGTGTCTATGGATTTCTGTTCTTTCACTCTTAAATCATCCACAGAAGAATGAAGAAAAACAGAGCCTTCCTTTAAGAATATAACATCATCTAAAATCATTTCTATATCTGCTATTAGATGAGTGGAGATAAGAACAGAGGCATTTTCACTGTAGTTTTTAATAATGGTATTCAGTATATAGTCTCTGGAAGCAGGATCCACACCACCGATGGGTTCATCCAAGCAATATAAATCCGCCTTACGGCTCATGACTAATATAAGCTGCACTTTTTCTTTTGTTCCCTTTGATAAAGTCTTTAAACGTCTATTTGGTTCTATATGCAGGCTTTTTAGCATCTCGTAAGCTTTTGCAGGGTCAAAATTATCATAAAAATCCTTGAAAAAACCAACGATATCACTTACTTTCATCCAATCTGCAAGATATGTCCGCTCTGGTAAATAGGAGATCATTTTCTTTGTTTCTATACCGGGATTAAAACCACCGATACTTATTGAGCCGGTGTCTGGTACCAGCAGACCGTTAATTAGCTTTAATAATGTTGATTTCCCGCTGCCGTTTGGTCCCAATAATCCAATGATTTGTCCTTGCTGAAGTGATAAGTCAATATTGGATAAAGCAGTAAAGCCGGAAAAACTTTTAGATAATGATTTACATTCAAATAATGTGTTCATATTTATAACCATGCTCCTTTCAAAGTCTGGAGACTTTGTGCCAGGCACAAAGCTCCGGTTGAAATAAATTTATTCTTTCAACCTAGCGCCCATTGCATGCCACATCTTCTTACAGATGTGCACTGTCATCAATCAGGGTGTGAATTCCTTTGCTATATTTTTAATGAGTTCAATAATTTCTTCCGTATCTAAACCAAGTTGCTTCATCTTATTTAGAAAATCTTTTATTTCATTTTTTGCAGATTGATCTTTTAATTCCTTTATAAGTTTTTCATCAGAGGTAATAAATCTTCCGCTGGTACGGTTGGTGTAAACCAAACCGGTTCGTTCCAGCTCGGTAAAAGCTTTTTGCATTGTATTTGGATTTACTGTAGCATCGGCTGCCAAATCTCTTACAGAAGGTAATTTATCACCGGGCTTAAAATATCCCGATATAATGCCTGCTTGTATTTGCTCTATTAATTGAAGATAAACCGGTCGCTCTGAATTAAGATTCCATTGCATTCATTCATCTCCTTCCAGATTGTTATTTGTATTACTGTATTAAGCAACTAATACAATAATACACCTGAGATTTTATATTGTCAATAGTCAAATTAAATTTATTAAAATGTATGATGCAAAAGAAGATGAGCCAGAATATGTTTATGGAGCACAGAAAAGTGCATGTATTTCCAAACGTGGAAGGTCTTGTAAATATAAGTTATTAATGAAATAGGGAGAAATTATTTTATAGGCGTAAAATGATTGATTTTATGTGAATTTGTTGCAAAAAATATATTTTTTGCGACAAAAAAATAATATTTAAGACAAAAGAATTGAAGAATAAACAAAAAAATGCTATAATATTGACGAATAGCAGAAATGATTTACTATAAAAAATGAAAAGGAGATTCATATGAACCCAGTATATGAAAAACTTCAGAAATGTTACAAGAGCGTTCGGGAAAAAGTTGATTTTGAACCGGAAGTAGCCTTAATCCTTGGTTCCGGTTTGGGAGACTATGCGGATAGTATTAATATTCATTCGGTTCTTGATTATAATGATATTGAAGGTTTTCCTGTTTCAACAGTGAAAGGACATAAGGGAAGATTTGTATTTGGATATATCGGCGATGTTCCGGTTGTTATAATGCAGGGCAGAGTCCATTATTATGAAGGTTACCCTATTACAGATGTTGTTTTGCCAACCAGATTAATGAAGATGCTGGGAGCAAAGGTCTTATTTCTTACCAATGCAGCCGGCGGTGTTAATTTTAATTATAAGAGTGGTGATTTTATGATGATTACTGACCATATCTCTGATTTTGTACCATCTCCTTTAATTGGTGAAAATATTGAAGAATTAGGACTGCGTTTTCCCGATATGAGCAATGTATATGATCTGGACTTGCAGGCAACCATTCGTAATACGGCGAAAGAATCCAATATTCCTTTACAGGAGGGTGTATACCTTCAATTTACCGGTCCAAACTTCGAAACGCCCCATGAGGTTAAAATGTGCAGAATACTTGGAGCGGATGCGGTAGGTATGAGTACCGCCTGTGAAGCTATGGCAGCAAAACATATGGGAATGAAAGTCTGCGGTATTTCCTGTATATCAAACCTTTGTGCAGGTATGACGGATCAGCCTTTAACTCATGAAGAAGTACAAGAAACAGCAGATAGAGTTGCTCCTTTATTTAAACAATTGATTACGGATTCCATTAAGAATATTGCTAAGTCATTATAAGGAATAAATAGGGAGACTGAAAAGTGATTTTTTGTTATTTCGTGTACAAGCGTCAAAGCTGAATCGGTGAAAAATCTCAGAAAGACAGCGAAAGAAGGAGGGCCTATGAAAGCGTTATATTATAAAGATAAGGCACAGTACTTGGAGGATTATCCAATACCTGTTCCGGGACCCAATGAAAGTCTGGTAAAGATATTAATAAGTGCCATATGTAATACGGATAAAGAAGTACTAAAAGGGTACAAGCCTGATTTTACAGGAGTATTAGGGCATGAATTTGTAGGAGAAGTAGTAGAATCCAACAAAAAAGAACTGGTTGGTAAAAGGGTGGTAGGTGAACTCAATGAAGGCTGTGGAGAATGTATCTATTGCAGAACAGGCAGAGAGAAACATTGTTTAAGCCGTAAAGTTATCGGTATGGCCGGTAAAGACGGTTGTTTTGCAGAATACATGACGATACGTTCTGATTTGCTTCATGTTGTACCGGATGAAATACCTACAGAAATAGCAATATTTACAGAACCTTTAGCAGCAGCTTTAGAGATTATGGAGCAGGCTCATATACAGCCATCTAAGAATGTTGTGGTAATTGGAGACGGAAGACTTGCTTTTATGATAGCTCAGGTGGTTTCTTTATCCGGTGCGGATCTAACAGTAATAGGAAGACATGAAGATAAATTGAAACAGTTTTCTTCTTTTGCTAAGACTACCACAAAAACCGATGAAACTTATGAAATTGTTATAGATGCAACCGGTTCTCCGGCTGGAATTCTATCGGCACAAAAACTGGTGCGTAATAAAGGACTTATTGTTATAAAGAGTACCTATGCAGGAAAAGTTGAAATTGACATGAGCTCTTTTGTTGTTAATGAAATTACAATTAAGGGAAGCAGATGCGGCCCCTTTGAGCCGGCTATGCAGTTGTTGCAAAGAGGACTTGTTACTTTGCCTGCCATTGAATTATATGACTTGAAAGATTATGAGAAGGCTTTGCAATCCAAAGCTTTTAAGGCAGGATTTAAATTTTAAGAATTATATTTGCAAATGTTGCAAGTATAAGATCATGATGTAATGGTAATATATGTTTCACGCTTTGGAATTTTGTTTTATTGCAGTAAAGATTCTTATGGAATTATTAACATGGCTTATAATCGGACTTTATTAATAAGCTGTGTCGAATAATATATTTAATTCGTTTAAAAGAGAATTAAATTTTCAAACTAACAAATGGAGGTCATTTATGAAAAACAGAAAATTTTTAGCATTAGCATGTATTATGAGTCTTATGGTTGTCTTATTTACCGGATGCGGTAAAAAAGGAAATACTACAGAGGGAGGAAATCAAACAGGAAACAAGCTTAAAATAGCAATTGTAACCAGCCCATCCGGTGTAGATGATGGCTCTTTTAACCAAGATAATTATAATGGTATATTAAACTTTATAAAAAATAATCCTGATGCTACTGTGGAAACAGTTAAAGAACCAACTGGTGACCCAGCTGCAGCAGTACAAGCGGTTGCAGATATTGTTGCTGGCTATGATGTAATTGTTACTCCAGGTTTTCAATTTGCAGGAATTTCAACAATTGCCGGAGATAACCCAAATAGTAAATTTGTATTAATTGATTCTGACCCACAAGAAATTGATGGTGTTACAGAATTCGATAATATTTATGCTATGACTTTTGCAGAAGAAGAAAGTGGATTCTTTGCAGGAATGGCAGCTGCGTTAGAGACAAAAACAGGTAAAGTTGCAGTTGTTAATGGTGTAGCTTATCCTTCCAACGTTAACTACCAATATGGTTTTGAATCCGGTGTTAACTATGTTAATGCTATGTATGACAAGAAAGTTGAATTTGTAGAACTTCCAGCTTACGCAGGAACCGATGTAACCGGTGCAAATGTGGGTGGTAACTATGTTGGGTCCTTTGCAGATGAACCAACTGGTAAAGTTGTAGGTAATGCCTTAATTAATGAAGGTGTTGATATTATGTTTGTTGCAGCAGGTGGTTCCGGTAATGGTGTATTCACAGCTGCAAAAGAAGCTGAAGGAGTTAAAGTAATCGGCTGTGACGTTGACCAATATGATGATGGTAAAAACGGTTCCGAAAATGTAATATTAACTTCAGCATTAAAAGTTATGAATCTAAACGTAGAAAGAGCTCTAAATGCAGTAAAAGACGGTACATTTAAAGGACAGAATGTTCTTTTGAAAGCAGATACAGATTCAACAGGTTTTGTAAGTGCAGAAGGACGTCAACAGTTATCTAAAGACAGTATCACTAAAATGAATGAAGCCTATAAATTATTACAAGCTGGAGAAATTGTACCTGCGGCTAACTTTAATGGAATTTCATCCGACTCTTTCCCTGGTCTTCCGGAATAATTATAAAAATATTCCACATTGCCTTTAGCTAAAGTTGGGAAACAGAGAAAGTTTATCACTTAATATTGAGAAAATCAGTAACGAGTGATAAACTTTTTTTATTAAAATGAAGACAAGGAGAATAAAAATGTCCGAATATATTGTGGAAATGAAACATATTACGAAGAAATTTCCCGGTATTGTTGCCAATAATGATGTGACAATGCAGATTAAAAAGGGAGAAATCTTTGCATTATTAGGTGAAAATGGTGCCGGAAAATCTACCTTAATGAGTATGCTCTTTGGTATGTATGAACCTGATGAAGGCGAGATATTCATTCGGGGCGAAAAGGTTCATATTCATTCTCCAAACCATGCTACAAAGTTGAATATAGGTATGGTGCATCAGCATTTTAAATTAGTTCAAAATTATACGATTACAGAAAATATTATTCTTGGCATTGAACCAATCAAAAAATTAGCAGGTGTAATTCCATATGTAGATATTAAAAATGCCAATAAGAAAATAAGCCAATTATCAAAAGCCTATGGATTAGAAGTAGATCCAACGAAAAAGATTGAGGATATAAATGTTTCACTACAACAGCGGGTTGAAATCTTAAAAATGTTATACCGTGAAGCTGAAATTCTGATATTTGACGAGCCTACAGCTGTTCTGACACCTCAAGAAATTGACTTCTTACTGGATATTATTGAGAGCTTACGTGCCGGTGGAAAGACTATTATACTTATTACTCATAAACTGGAAGAAATTAAAAGAGTTGCTGACCGTTGTGCAATTTTATGCCGCGGAAAGTTAGTGGATGTATTGGATGTAAAGGAAACTTCCACTCAGAAGATGGCTAATTTAATGGTAGGTAGAGAGGTATCCTTTGAAACAACAAAAAAACCGCCGCATTTTAGAGATGTGGTATTAGAGGTAGAGCACTTGACTATAAAGAACCAGGATAACTTTGATGTGGTAAAAGATGTTTCCTTTACAATAAGGGGAGGCGAAGTATTTGCAATTGCCGGTGTATCCGGTAATGGTCAGGTGGAAGTTGCAGACGCAATAGCCGGACTTGCGAAAGTTAACAGCGGTTCAATTAAACTTAATAATACGGATATAACTAATTATAGTATAAGAAAGCGTACATTAGAAGGTATATCTTACATACCGGAAGATAGACAAGCTTATGGGCTGGTATTAGACTTTACCTTGGCTGAGAACATTGCTTTAAAAGATTACTATAAAGAACCATTCTGTAAGAATGGGGTACTGGATAAAGAAGAAATTATAGAATACGGAAATTCACTGATAGATAAATACGATATTAGAAGCGGACAAGGCTCTAAAACAATAGTTCGTTCCATGAGCGGCGGTAATCAGCAGAAAGCCATTATTGCCAGAGAGATTGAGTTGCAATCACCTTTGATGATTTTCGTACAGCCAACCAGAGGACTTGATATAGGAGCCATTGAGAATATCCATAACATGATTTTACAGGAACGTGATAATGGTAAGGCAATTCTTCTAATATCTTTGGAATTGGATGAAATCATGAATGTTGCAGATACCATTGGTGTTATCTACAATGGACAACTTCAAAAAATAGCAGATGCAAAAACACTGACCACCAAGGAAGTCGGAGAATTTATGATGGGGGTAAAGCATGAGTAAAACAAATTCTAAAAAACCCAGGAAAACAAATATCATATATAGAGCTTTTATAAGATGTATGGGAAATGAAAAATGGCAGCCTGTTTCTATTCCCTTATTCTCCATTTTATTAAGTTTAATTGCTGCATCCATCGTCATTTTACTAATTGGAAAGAATCCTCTCAGTGCTTTTTATAATCTGCTGCAAGGTGCAGGTGTACTGCCAAAACCGGTTTATGCAGGATATAAAAGTATGCTTACAGATTTATTAACTATGTTGAATTCCATGACACCAATGCTTTTTGCTGCATTAGCGGTAGCAGTAGCTCTTAAGGCAGGTCTTTTTAACATTGGTGTATCCGGACAGATGTTATTAGCCGGTTATGCGGCTACTGTTCTAGTTGGTTATAGTGAGCTGAATGGAATAATTGCAAAACCACTTGTACTAATTATCGGTATAGTAGTTGGCGCGATTTATGGCGGAATTGTGGGATGGTTAAAATACAAATTTAATATTAATGAAGTAGTATCCACTATTATGTTTAATTATATCGTACAATATGTGCTAAGTTTCTTTATTAATTCATATTACATTGATCCTGTTTCTAGACAATCAAAATATATAAGAAGTTCAGCACGATTAACTTTTATGAATGTGGAATTTGCAGGTCTTAAAATGGACTTGTCCATAGGTATTATTTTAGCTCTTATTACTGCATTTGCTATAAAATTTGTTGTAGATAAAACAAGAATTGGATATGAAATAAAAGCAGTAGGTGCTAATCCCAAAGCTGCAAAATATGCCGGCATCAATGTTGGCAAAAACATTGTATTAGCCATGGTCATATCAGGTGCTTTGGCAGGACTTGCCGGTGTCACTTATTATCTTGGTTATTTTGCTTCTATTCAACCAAAAGTATTAGCAAGTACAGGTTATGATGCCATTGCAGTTTCCTTATTGGGTAACGGAAACCCAATTGGAATTCTATTTTCCTCCTTTCTGATTTCGGTTATCGATAAGGGCAGTACCTATATGAGTTCTACCTCCGGAGTCAGACAAGAAATTGCTTCTGTTATTACAGGATTAATCCTTCTATTTAGTGCCTGCGGTACTTTTATTAAGTACAAGATTCAAAGAGGAAAAGAAAAGCACTTTGAAGAGGATAAAAAAATAGGAACAAGTTCTGTAACGGATACTACTGATGTAGAAAAACGTGAAAATCTCATAAAAGCAGTCGAAAAAGATAGTATGTTAGAGGAACCGGATGAAAGTAGAAGAAAAGACACACAAGCAAGTATTCTACAGGAAGAGAATGAGAGAAAGGAGAGTGAAAAATAATGGATACTATAATTATTGATGGCTTATCCTTTGCTTTACCTCTTTTTATTATGGCAATTGGTGGCATTTATAGTGAAAAGAGTGGAATTACCAATCTGGCAATTGAAGGTTTACAAGGTTTTGGTGCCTTTGTAGGAGCGTTGGCGGTTGTATTAATTTCTAAGTTTGCCAATGTGGAAGTACAATCTTTATTTTATGTAGCCTTAATCTTTTCTATGTTAGGTGGAATGGTTTATTCCATGCTTCATGCACTTTTATGTATTAACTTTAAAGCAAACCAGGTAATCAGTGGTGTTGTTATAAATATACTTGCTGCAGCATTAACGGTGTTCTTAACCACTCAGGTAAACAGTTTGATGTTTGGAGCAGTATCGGATAAATTCCAGCTAGGAGTCTCCAATCGTTTTACGATTCCTGTTTTATCAAGCATACCGGTTATAGGAGCTATGTTTAAATCAATCTATCCATTCGAAATAGCAATTCTAATAATTGCATTTATTGCATGGTATGTACTTTATAAAACAAGATATGGTTTACGGCTTCGAGCTTGTGGAGATAATCCTCATTCCGTAGATGCTGCAGGTGTAGAAGTATCTAAGATAAGATTTAAGGCGGTAATGGTATCTGGTGCTTTATCAGGACTTGGAGGTATATGCTTTGCTTATTCCATCTCCGCCAACTTCTCACCAAGTATTTATATGGGATATGGCTATCTTGCCATAGCAGCATTGATATTCGGCAATTGGAAGATACTCCCTACCCTAGGTGCCTGCTTACTATTTGGATTTGCAAAATCCGGCGGATATAAATTAGGGCAGGTATTAGAATTACCGAGTACTTTTTCTGATTTAATTATGATATTACCATACGTTTTAACACTATTGCTGCTTATCTTTTTCTCAAAGTCCAACCGTTCACCCAGAGCACTTGGAGAGATATATGATAAGGGTAAGAGATAATTAATGCTATCTAAATGTAATGAGGAATTTCAATCTTGCTTGCAAATTCAAGGTTTAATGAGTAAGATTAGGTGACATTAAAATAATTAGAAATTGAATATTTAATATAATGTACTTGCTTATTCTTAACAAAAGAAAAGGAAGTATATATTGAAAGGGGAAACCATGAATACTAGGTTTTATAATGCTAAAATTTTAACCATGGCAGGAAATTTTTCTATAACAGAAGGAGAACTCTGGATTGAAGGAAATCGTATCACATATGTAGGCGAATCAAAGAAGGAAAATGAAAAGATAACATTACCTTACTTTGACAGAGAAATAGATGTAAAAGGAAATCTGATAATGCCAGGGTTTAAAAATGCACATACCCATTCTGCTATGACTTTTTTAAGATCATATGCAGATGATCTGCCTTTGCTTGACTGGCTGCATAAGCAGATATTCCCCATGGAAGCAAAACTTACTGGTGAAGATATTTATCATCTTTCCAAACTGGCTATACTGGAATATTTAACAAGTGGTGTTACTGCTAATTTTGATATGTACTTTAGTCCGGAAGATGTTACGAGGGCTTCTACTGACATGGGATTTCGATCTGTATTATGTGCAGGAATCAGTGAATTCACAGGAAGTGCCGAAGAAAATCTGGAAAGTCTGGAAAATTGGTATAATAAATACAATCATCACCATGACCTGATTAGTTACTGCATTGGTTTTCATGGAGAATATACGGCAGAAAGACCTTTGTTAGAAGGGATTGCAGCTCTTTCCAGAAAATATGGAGCACCGGTATTCTCCCATAATTCAGAGACGAAAGCAGAAGTGGAGCAGTGTTTGAAGAAGAATGGGACAACACCCACTGTCTATTTGGATCAATTAGGGATGTTTGAGCATGGTGGTGGAGGATATCATTGTGTCCATATGACAGAGGCGGATTTGTCAGTATTTCAGAAACGTGGTTTAACTGCCGTAACCAATCCAGGCTCTAATTCCAAATTAGCCAGTGGAATCGCTCCAATAACAAAAATGCTGAATATGGGCATTAATATTGCAATCGGTACCGATGGCCCAGCTAGTAATAATGCTTTGGATATGTTCCGTGAGATATATCTGGTTACTGTATTACAAAAATTAAAAGAAGATGATGCAGCTGCGGCGCCAGCAAATCAAGTGTTATACATGGCCACCGCAGGAGGGGCAAAAGCCATGGGGTTGAAAGAGATGGATACCTTAGAAACCGGTAAAATAGCCGATTTAATTATCATTGATCTGCAACAGCCCAATATGCAGCCTATCAATAATATTACCAAAAATATAGTTTATAGCGGAAGCAAGCAGAATGTGAAGCTTACTATGGTAAATGGTAAGGTATTATATGAAGATAATCAATTCTATATTGGCGAAGACGTGGAAAATATCTATAAGAAAGCAAATGAGATTATAAATCGGATGAGACAGTGAATATAAATACGGATTGTTTTTAGTACTTTTTACAAAATATAAAGTTTTATTAAGAATAGGCGAAAATTGTAATTAATTTTATGATTCTTTGTCTATTTTTATTTTTAATACAATTAGGTTGAAATAAATTTTCTTTATATAAATTGGCAATTTATACGAAGTTAGAAATGCAGATTAAAATCTTCCCAAAATGCATATATATGTATTTTTTCGAAGGTTTTTTATTGCATTTCTAGCGTATATTAGTATGAAGATAGTTTTACATAAATAGAATATAGTAAATAAATAGAAGGAATGTTACTGTGAAGAAAAAAGGTTTTTTTCATTTGTTTGGATATAAGGGCGGTATTTCTATAGTTTATTATATTACTTTATTTGCCTTGCTTTGGTATTTGATCATCCCCCGTACTTCCTTGTTCTATAGGAATGATATAGAGACTCCATTAAGCGAAAGATTGCATGTGAAAGATATAGTAATGGTAAAGGGCGAAGCATTCAAGCTTTATGTGGTAGGAATTAATAAAAAGGTAAACTTTTCTTCAACGGATTTTAAAGTAGCAGATGTGAATATATTCGGAAAAGTATTTGCCTTTCGCCCCGGCACTACTATTATTCAAGCAAAACACGATGATGTAACTTTAAAATGTAGGGTAAGGGTCATTGATTTGAATAAAAGAAAGCTGACCCTAAAAAAAGGTGAGACTTACAAATTGAAAGTAAAAGGTCCTATATTTAGAGTAAAGTGGAAGAGTGCAAATAAAAAAATTGCTACGGTAAGCTGGACAGGTAAAGTAAAAGGAGTATCAAAAGGGACTACAAAAATTATTGCAGAATGCAGCGGTAAATCTTTGATATGTGAAGTGATTGTGAAATAAATCCTTCGGAATAGGTCTAAAATTGGTATAAGTTGATTAAAATAGTAGTAAGCTTGTGCAATTAGAAAAGGCGCAAAAGCGCCGGAATCGAGGTTAAAGTGAAGAGATTGTGCGCCCTATTTATAGGAATTATTTTACTAACGAATATTCGAATACCTATGAAAGTGTATGCAGAACCGGAAAATAACCCATTGGAAATCACATCGGATGCGGCAGTATTAATGGAAGGCTCCACAGGGCAGATTATTTACGACAAAAATAAAGATGAAAAGCTAAGACCAGCCAGTGTTACGAAAGTTATGACTTTATTATTGATCTTTGAGGCTATTGACAGCGGCAAGATAAAGCTAACGGATCAGGTGACTATTAGCGAACATGCTGCCTCTATGGGAGGATCCCAAGTATATCTTGAGCCATTTGAGACACAGGATGTGAATACATTAATAAAATGCATCAGTATTGCCAGCGCTAATGATGCAAGCGTTGCTATGGCCGAAATGCTTGCAGGTTCTGAGGAATCTTTTGTTGCTGTGATGAATGAAAGGGCAAAAGAATTAGGTATGCTAAATACTAATTTTGTAAATGCCTGCGGACTGGATGTAGATAATCATTATACAACGGCTTATGATATTGCTTTAATGTCCAGAGAGTTAATAACCAAACATCCTCAAATCAGCCAATATTCTACGGTTTGGATGGATACATTTGTACATACAACAAGAAAAGGTCAAACAGAATTTGGTCTGACTAATACCAATAAGCTAATCAAACAATACAATGGTATTACCGGACTAAAAACAGGCTCTACCGGTTTGGCAAAATATTGTTTATCTGCTACTGCAAAAAGAAATGATATGGACATGATAGCAGTTATTTTGGCAGCACCTTCTACCAAGGTTCGTTTTAGTGAAGCTGCTAAACTGCTAGATTATGGTTTCGCTAATTGCAGTATATTCAAGGATAAAAATGAAGACCTTGTTGTAAATCCAATACCAGTAAAACAAGGTATCGCTGATAGCGTAGGGTATCGGGCAAAGGATGAATTCTCCTATGTATGTTTAAAAGGTACCAATCCTGCTGATATTAAAAAAGAGATAACTCTTGCGGAAAATATTGTGGCACCTATTACAGAGAATTTTAAAGTGGGGGAAGTTACCTATACCTTGAATGGAAAGAAAATTGGAACTGTTGATATTGTGGCAGCAGAAACTGTTGAGAAAGCCAAATTTAAAGATTACTTTAACTTTGCTTTTAAAAAATTCTTGTTGTAGTGACTCTAGACCTGATGTAAAGACTGTGTTAAAATAGAACATACATGCTATTCATATACAAGAAGGGTTATTTTAATTACAATTATTTATAAAGTGTAATTGGAGCAAAACAATACAAGAGGTGTCATTATGAGCAAAATCACCCATGAATGTGAAACAGAACAAGGCTATATAAGGAGTGCATTCAGAAAAAAAGATAACTGTAATTCTGAACATAAATTCAGCACTTCTGAATTAGGATGAAGAATCTCTGTTGGGTCCGGCAGAGATTCTTCATAGTTCAGCTACGGAATACCTTTAGAATGATATTTGACTGGTTTGCAATGAGATATATAAGATAGGAGCGGTATATGCTTATTTTCTATGGATTTCTAGTTTTCGGTGTATTATTTTTAATCTATATGTATTTAGAGAATTTTAATTTGCAGGTTACCAATTATGCAATATCATCTAAGGGTATCCCCAATGCATTTGATGATGTTTCTTTTGTTGTGCTTGCAGATTTACATAATAATAGTTTTGGCAGAGACAATGAAAGGTTAATCAACAAAATTAATAAAGCCAACCCCAATTTTATTGTAATTGCGGGGGATTTAATTGTAGGAAAAGAACAGGGTGATTTTTCTGTTGCGTTATCCTTAATGGAGAAGCTTACAAAGCAGTATCCGGTTTATTATGGTTTTGGAAATCATGAACAAAGAGTGATGGAAGACGGAACTCACCATGATGAAAGCTTTAATTCCTATATCCGCAAACTAAAAGATATGGGGGTTCGAGTAATAAATAATGAGACTTGCACCATATATCGAAAAGAAAGCAAGATCAATATCACCTCTGTTGAAATCGGAAAAGAGTATTTTCAAAAGTTTAAGAAAACAAAGATGGAAACCGAATATTTGCAAAAATTAGTAGGAATTCCGGATAACAAATGTTATAATATATTGATTGCACATAATCCCATATACTTTAAAACTTACATCAATTGGGGTGCAGATTTAGTACTTTCCGGTCATTTACATGGTGGAATCGTACGATTACCATGGTTAGGCGGGGTAATATCACCCCAATATGAACTATTTCCTAAATACGATGCCGGAGAATTTCATGAAAATGGACAAACTATGTTAGTTTCCAGAGGGCTTGGAACCCACACTATAAAATTAAGAGCGTTTAACCGGCCTGAACTAATGGTTGTTACTTTAAAAAGGCCGTAAGTTTATAACGATTTATTGGAGGTCAAATGAAAACCCAACTAATTCGAATAGCAGCAGCTTTCATATCAGGCAGTTTAATTATGATCCTGCATGAATTTCCTAAGGCCATTCTTTTTTATATAATAAATCCTGCAAAGGATAAAAAAGATAAAAATATTATTTTTAAATTGCATCACTATATAGATCCTATTGGTATGATATTCTGTATTACCAGTATGGCAGGTTTCTCAAAACCTTATATGTACCGTATTAAGGATAAAAAGACGAATTTTATATTAGGTATTGCCGGCTTTATTAGTTTGGCATTGACTTTTATAGGCAGTTTTCTTATTTTGCGATTTGGAATTGGTATGAATCCTGATTTTACTTATGTGGAAAATATCAAAACGGCAGATTTAATTTTTCAATGTATTATGCTGTACATGGCTTTATTAAGCCTGAGCATGCTCCTAGTGAATTTGTTTCCTGTATCAACCTTTGACATGGGACTTTGCATTGCAGGAAAATCACCAAATAAATTTTTTTCCATTATTCGAAATGATTATGTGATTAAAATGATTTTATTCTTTGCTGTAATATTAAATATTATTGCGGAAATCAGTGCTACTATACTAAGCATGCTGTTAAGGTAGTGAATTTACAAACTCAAAGAGAGGATATGTATGAGTATTTCTATAAAACTGGAAGCATTTGAAGGTCCATTGGACTTATTGCTTCACCTCATTGATAAAAACAAAGTAAATATTTATGATATTCCTATTGGAGAAATTGCGGATCAGTACATGGAATATATTAATAACATGGAAGATAAAGATTTGGATGTTATGAGTGAATTCCTGGTAATGGCAGCAACTTTACTAAATATTAAATCCAAGATGCTGCTTCCAAAGGATGAAGCGAAAGAAGAGGAAGAGGATCCAAGACAGGAATTAGTAGAGCGTCTGTTGGAATATAAGATGTTTAAATACATATCCGGAGAACTTAAGGATAAAGAGGTAGACGCTGCAAAGGTATTCTTTAAAGAAAGTACTATTCCGGAAGAAATCAAAGGCTATAGGGAAGAAATTGATACGGAAAGTTTGTTAGCTGACTTAACCTTAGCTAAATTACATAAAATATTTGAATCTGTAGTAAAGAAACAGACGGATAAAATTGACCCAATCCGCAGCAAATTCGGAAGAATTGAAAGAGAAGAAATTAATTTAACAGCCAAATTAATGTCTATCCAAGCCTATGGTCTGAAACATAGGAAGTTCAGTTTCCGTAAACTTTTAGAAGCTCAGCCCACCAAAATGGAGATTATCGTAACCTTCTTAGGTGTTTTAGAGCTGATGAAAGTTGGACAAGTTGTAATTGAGCAAGACAATTTATTTGACGATATTACGGTTACATTTATAGGAGAAACAATTGAAGAACTTGATGATAGTATTGTTCTTGAATAGATATAATCAAAAGGTGCTTCCAGTTAGTTAGCTAATATAAATCATATCAGGCACCTAAGATAATACAGTTTTATGATATGTTGGAGGAAAGTATGGAACTTAAGAAAATAGAAGCAACCATTGAGGCTATCTTATTTACTATGGGTGAAGCGGTAGAAGTGGAGCGTATCGCAGCAGCCATAGCACATGATACAGATACTACCAAAAAAATTATTCGAAATATGATGGATCAATACGATTCCGAAGAAAGAGGCATTCAGATCATTGAACTGGATGGGGCGTTTCAAATGTGTACCAAACCGGAAATGTATGAATCCATTATTAAAATTACCCATATTCCTAAAAAGCATGTTTTAACGGATGTATTATTAGAAACTTTGTCTATCATTGCCTATAAACAGCCGATTACAAAACAGGAAATCGAAGCCATCCGGGGTGTAAAATCAGACCATGCCGTAAATAAATTAGTGGAATATAATCTGGTATGTGAAGCAGGCAGAATGGATGCGCCGGGAAGACCAATTTTATTCGGTACTACGGAAGAATTCCTTCGAAGCTTTGGTATTCAGTCCTTGCAGGATTTGCCGATAATCAATCCGGAAAAGGTGGAAGACTTTAAATTGGAGGCGGAGGAGGAAATTCAGTTAACGTTGGATATTTAGAATTAATTAATTAATGTACTACGTACGCTTTGCCAGATGGAGGGGATGGAGACCTTCATGAGTATGGGAGGCTGTGTGGTTCTTGTTCCGTAGGTAAATTCGATGGTTCTAATACGATAGTAATCGCTTAAAGCATATTTAAAAATTGCGAACTCGCCGGGTTATACCCGGCTCAAACATCACAATTTTTAAATATTGTCGCGATTCCTATCGTATAAGAACCATAACGAATTTCCCAAAGTCACAATAACCACACAGCCTCCCATACTCATGAAGGTCAAGTAAGTTTATGAAGGCAAAGCTGGTTGTGAATTTAAGCAGATTGCTAGAATTTTTCAGCTATTGAATCAGTTATCTTTAAAATAGACAATTATATTAAGAACGGAAATTTGTTCTAAGGAGAACTCCGTATCCAGTTCATAGGTCAATTTGTGCGGGCTTCATAAGCCCATTCATCATATTACTTTAACATTCTAAAGTTATCTGCGCCAATTTTGAAATTCGCCAATCCTAAATAATATTCCTCATGTAAAACGACTATCTCAATATTTGTGTTACGTAATTTTTTCTTTGTTTTACTTGTTTTTTATATGATAAAAGCCGATGGAAAAATAACAGAAACTCTAATTTCGAAACATCTATAAATAGTAGAAGTAACGCAACTATTTCTATCAATTCCTATCATCTCTATTTTAGATATTCTACTTTTTAATGCATCTAATAATATGGAATTATCAAAAATACTTGATTTACCTTTTCCTACAATAAAGATTAATAGAACAGATAAGTCTGCTGCAAAGTTTGAAACATAAGAATATACATCCTAATTTATTTATTGTGGCAGCTAAGATATCTGCACCTGGATATAAGGAAATATAAGAGCATACATCCTAATTTATCCTAGTGTTAACAAATAATATGATTTTTTTTGGATATAATATGAAATAAGTTTACAAAAATAGATATGAAATAAGGTCATTATTCTGCATTTTAAAAGAATAAGTGATGAGTAAATAAATTTTATATTAACGATAAGGTGATGATAGAATGAGTGTATTACATGATGAACAGAATAAAATTATAGCTCCCTTAACCAGGAACCTACAGGAAAATATTGATACGGTAGACGTTTTGTTTAAAGATTGTGCAGATGCTGTGAAACGAAAACTTACTGTGGGGGGTAAAAATAAA